>OMRF01000139.1 GCA_900313435.1 uncultured Lachnospiraceae bacterium
GAAGGCAGAGCGGATGTGCTCTCCCTTGCTCACGAGCTCAATGAGAAGAAGGGGGTTACCGTGCTGTGGATCACCCATTATATGGAAGAGCTCACGGCCGCGGATCATATTTTTGTAATGGATAATGGCAAGATAGTGATGGAGGGAACTCCGGGGGAGATCTTCGGGCGTCCTTCGGAACTTAAGCAGCACGGACTTACTCTTCCGGGCATCACCCTTCTTTCAGAGCTCCTGAAGGAAAACGGTGTTCCCCTGAATGGGGTATATCTCTCAGTGGACGAGCTTTTCAAAGACCTGATGGCATTTTGATATCATTTTAGAAATACAGAAAAAATGGCTTTCATCTTCGATCACGTTTCATATACATATCAGCCCGGCACCGCTTATTCCGTAGATGCTCTTACCGACATTTCCTTTCAGATAAAGGACGGTGATTCGGTAGGCATTATAGGGCATACGGGCTCGGGAAAATCCACACTTATACAGCACATGAACGGACTGCTGCTTCCCACAAAGGGGGCAGTCTATTATGATGGGCAGGACATTTCCGACAAGGACTTCAACAAAAGCGCGTTGAGGAGCGAGGTCGGAATGGTCTTCCAATATCCTGAGACCCAGCTTTTTGAAGAGACTGTTATAAAGGACGTCTGCTTTGGACCTAAGAACCAGGGACTATCGGAAAAGGATGCGATGCTTCGAGCTTACGAGGCGCTGAAGCTTGTTAGTTTTCCGGATGACAGCTTCGATCAGTCCCCCTTCTCCCTTTCGGGGGGAGAGCAGAGGAGGGCGGCGATAGCAGGTGTCCTTGCGATGAAGCCGAAGACCCTCATCCTGGATGAACCCTGCGCGGGACTTGATCCCGCAGGAAGGAACGAACTTCTCACATTAATCCGCCGCATGAATGAGGAGGAGGGGATCACCATTATCCTTGTCTCACATTCCATGGACGACATAGCGGAGACGGTAAAGAGAGTGATCGTGATGGACGAGGGCAGGATATATATGGACGGCGATCCTCATTATGTTTTTTCTCATGAAGAGGAGCTTCTTAAGGTATCCCTTTCCGTGCCTCCTGTTACGCGACTTATGGACAGGCTGATGAAAAACGGCTTTTTCAGGGAAAGAAAGATGCCTGATGGCTATACTGTAACAACCGCAAGAGAAGCTTGTGAGCTCATATGTTCAGAAATATCACGTTAGGACAATATTATCCTGCTGAAAGCATTCTTCACGCACTCGATCCGCGCGTGAAGCTTTTTGGCGCCCTCATATGGATAATTTCGATATTCCTGATGAACAACCTGTGGAGCTTTTTTCTCGTTACGGGCTTTCTGATATTCCTCATCATTATTTCCAAGGTGCCCTTCTCCTTCATGGTAAAGGGGCTTCGCTCGATCATGGTAATAGTCATTATCGCGAGCGTTCTTAATATCTTCTTTACTCCGGGTAATGCGCTTGTTGAGTGGGGTGTCATAAGGATCACCGACAAGGGCATAATCAATGCAGTGCTCATGGCGATAAGGATGTTCTATCTCATCATAGGAACTTCGCTGATGACGCTTACCACGACACCTAACAACCTCACGGACGGACTCGCGAGAGCGATGTCTCCTCTGGAAAAGCTTCGTGTGCCGGTGACCGACATCGCGATGATGATGACCATAGCCCTTCGCTTTATTCCCATTCTCATAGAGGAGACCAACAAGATAATGAAGGCGCAGATGGCGCGTGGGGCGGATTTTGAGCATGGCGGACTTATCAAAAAGGCAAAGAACATGGTGCCCCTCCTCGTTCCGCTTTTTGTCAGCGCATTCAGGCGCGCGAATGAGCTGGCGCTGGCAATGGAGGCGCGCTGCTATTCCAGCGGGAAGAAGAGGACGAAGCTCAATCCATTAAAATATGCAAGTCGGGATGCGATAGCCTATATCGTGATCCTTTTGTTCCTGGCAGGATTGATAGTAATGAAGATATTTCTCTGATCTTTTGAAAGGATTGGTTCCTTGGAAAGAGTTTTTGAAGGAAAGAAAGTCTCAAAGGGCATAGGCGAGGGCAGGATCTTCGTGTTCAGGAGAAACGAAGAGCTCATCAGGCGCCGCACGGTTTACGACACCTCCCTTGAGACAAGGAGATTCTCCGACGCGGTGGAGAAGTCAAAGAAAGACCTTCTCTCGGTGCTTGACGAGGCCAGAAAGGTACTCGGAAATACCGGCGAAGGTATTTTTTCTTCACACCTTATGATACTGAAGGATCCTCTTTTTCTTGATCCCGTAAGGGAAATGATAGAAAACGAGAGCGTGAACTGCGAATTTGCAATTGCTTCTGTCACCGACAGGATGACGGGGATGTTCTCCTCCATGAAGGACGAGTACATGAAGGCAAGATATTCGGACATAAAGGATGTGGCGGAACGCGTGATACTGAACCTTTCAGGTAAGGAGAAATATGATCTGAAGGAGGATGGTCCCTTCATCATGGTTTCCGACACCGTTGTTCCGGGAGACCTGATGAGGCTGAAGGATCTGGGACTTGCAGCGATCGTCGCAAGAAAGGGAAGCGTTTATTCACATACCGCCATCCTTGCCAGAACCATGGGAATCCCGGCGGTTACCGGGGTAGATTTTTCGGACGATATAGACGGCCTTTACGCCATAGTAAATGGTAATGTCGGAACCCTGATCGTAGACCCCGGGGAAAGCACGAAGACCCGCTACGGAAGAGAAAAGGAGGATCTTCTCAGTAAAGAGGAGAAGCTCCTCTTACTTAAGGGGCTTCCCAATATCACCCTTGATGGAAAAGAGATAGAGATATTCTCAAACGCGAATTCTCTTTCCGATATTTCAAACGCGTTGAATTCGGACGCGGGAGGGATAGGACTGCTCCGGAGCGAGTTCCTTTACCTTGAAAAGAATGATTATCCTTCAGAGGAGGAGCTCTTCATAAATTACAGGAAGGCAGCCGAGATGATGGGTTCAAAGCCTGTGATCATCAGGACCCTTGATATAGGTGCGGACAAAAACACCTCATATTTCGGACTGTCAGGTGAGGACAATCCGGCCCTCGGACTCAGGGGGATCAGGTTCTCGCTTCAGCACCCCGAGACTCTGAGAACACAGCTAAGGGCAATCTACCGCGCGTCAAACTACGGCTGTATCTCGATCCTTTATCCCATGATCACCTCAGATTTCGAGATAGAAGAGATCAAAAAGCTGGAAAACTCGGTCAAGAAGGAACTGAAGGATGCAGGGAGTCCGTACTCTGATGACGTGAAGAGAGGCTTTATGATAGAGACTCCCGCAGCCGCGATAATGAGCGATGTCTTTGCCGCCGACTGTGATTTTTTCTCCATAGGGACGAATGATCTCACACAGTATATGATGGCCTGTGACAGGAACAATGATTCCGTCGCGCTCTGGGGAGACCCTAAAAGTCCCGCGGTACTCCGCGCGATAGAAAATGTTGTGAAGAGCGCAAAGAAAAATAATGTAAAAGTTTCGATCTGCGGCGAGGCGGCGGAGGATATCTCACTTACGAAGTCCTTCATTGAGATGGGTGTGGACTCGCTTTCAGTGGGGCCTTCAATGATCCTTCCCTTGAGACAGCATATCAGAGGACTTACTTTATCCTGAATTTCTTCAAGCTTTTGTCAAAAGTCTTTCACAATTTTGACACAAATCTCTTTTATCATCCGAAGCTGTAACAGTAAAAAAGCACATAGATCAAGAGGTGATCGATAATGAGTGACATGAATAATTACAACGGGTATTACAACGGACCCCAGGGAATGCCGAATATGAACATGAATCAAGGTGCGAACGTTCCTCCGGTAAGGCCCGCACAGGAGCCCAAAAAGAAATCGGAGAACAAATTTTTAAAGAGGTTCTTTTCAGCGGCGGCCATCGCATCTGTATGCGGACTCTGCGGAGGACTTGTATTCACGGGAACCACGTATTTCATGTCAAAAGCTACAGGGCAGAACTACAGGACCGCGGTAGGGAACACCCTTTATACGGCGGATGAAAGCGCCGCTCCTTCGATACGTACGACGGCTTCTCTTTCGGAAGATCAGAACGAAAACTCCGTGACCGCTATAGTAGATGAGGTGATGCCTTCCATAGTAAAGGTCACGAACGTAAGTCTTTCCGTATATAATACCTGGTTCGGAAGAACCTATACGAAGGAAACTCCTTCGGCAGGTTCAGGAGTCATCATAAACAAGGATTCCGATTATCTTTATATAGCGACAAACAACCATATGGTGGAGAATTCGAAGGAGCTCACTGTTACCTTCTGCGATGATACAGCGGTTTCCGCTACGGTACAGGGAGCCGACCCGTATTCGGATCTTGCGGTAGTGAAGGTTGCCCTGAAAGATATAAGCGAGAGCACCCTTTCCGCAATAAAGACCATAACCATTGGAAGTTCTGAGAATGTAAAGGCCGGTGATAAGGCTATTGTCATAGGAAATGCCATGGGTTACGGGCAGTCAGTCACCAGCGGAGTCATCAGCGCACTGGATCGCATAGTTACGTTGCAGCTTGAGGACGGAACTATCATATCAAACAAGCTCATCATGACTGACGCAGCCATCAACCCCGGAAATTCCGGAGGAGCGCTTCTTGATGGAAAGGGCAGACTCATCGGTATAGTTAATTCAAAATATGTGAATTCCTATGTGGAGGCTGCAGGCTACGCGATCCCGATATCATCAGCAAAGCCTATTCTTGAATGCCTTATGAGCGGTACCGAGATCAAGGATTCCGATCGTGATGACAGCACTTCGGGAAAAGCGACGGACAGCTCCAGCTCCACAAGATCAGAGTCCGCTCAGACTGCTTATCTTGGGATCAACGGCGTTGATATCACAAAAGAGATGGCCGAGAACTATGGCATGCCTGAGGGTATATACATATCAAGGGTCTATGAGCAGGGCGGAGCGGCCAAGGCAGGGATTTCAAAGAGGGATATCATCACTGCGGTGAACGGCGAGGCCGTGCTCACTATGACAAAGCTTCAGAGCGTGCTTTCAGGCTTCAAACCCGGTGATACGATCAAGATCACTATTGCCCGCTATGAAAATAATTATATAGAGACAGATGTCGATGTGACGCTTGGAGACAGATCAACCGCCCAGTGAGAAGAGGGGGTTGAGATATAAAGGCCGGCGGGGAAGATTCCCGCCGGCTTTTCTTGAATTATTGCTTTTTGAAAAGCGGGAAATTATAATCAAAGAGTCATATACACTTTGAAGAGTAGGAGCAGAGTCATGGCAAAGCAGACCGCTGCCGTATTCGGCGCAGGTGAAAAGGCTGTATGTGTAAAGAGATCCCTCACATCGGCGGATATCCTTGTCCAGTATTTCATCGTACAGGATAAGGAAGGGGTGCCGACTGAGATTGACGGTCTTCCGGTGATATCCGCCGAAGAGTTTTTCAACTTCAGGAAGGCGGGGATGCTTACGATAGTGAACGCGTCCGAGCCCGGCAAGAGTTCGGATCCCGTGGTCTACATAGCCCTTGATGAAAAGGACCAGGCCGCTGCCGCGTCGATCATGAGAGAGCATGATTACAATGAATACATGAAGGTGGAGGCGGATTCCTTCGGAAAGATGATGAAGAGGTATTATGATGCGCTTCACGTCTACCCTTCGGTAAAGGACATTCCCTCTGATGAAGAACTCTCAAGGGACGTCTTCCTTGCCCAGACCGTGAATGAGATCGAAGGTTCGCCCTCGGTGCGTTTTAACCCCGGCCCCTTTGCACATGTGATACAGACAGGAACCGCTGTTTCAAAGACCAGATTCGGATCGGAGAACGGTGGCAACGAGGAAAAGCCTATCCTTTATGATAATGCGGGCGAGAACATCTCTTTTCTCAACAAGTCTTACGGATTGCTGACCGCGCTTTACTGGATGTGGAAGAATACGGATGCGAAGGTGATCGGGCTTTCGCAGAAGAGGAGGATGCTCGATATCAAAAAGCATGAGCTTTATCTTCTCTTGAAGGGAGAACTGGATATCATACTTCCGTATCCCATGATATCACTGCCCTCCTGTGATGCGCACAGGAGTGGGGAACTTTTAAGAGAGGACTGGGAGGGGGTAAAGCAGGCTCTCTTTGAGCTGCATCCCGAAGGAAAGGACATCTTTGAAAAGGTCTTATCAAATCAATATGTCTATTCCGAGAGTCTTTTCATAGGTAGAAGGGAGATTGTGAACGACTACTGCGCCTGGCTTTTCCCGGTTCTTACGCAAGCCAAAAAATATATCCCGGCAAAGAGCGCTACGGAAACCTACCGCTACAA
>OMRF01000143.1 GCA_900313435.1 uncultured Lachnospiraceae bacterium
AAACGGAATATCTTGATGAGTGATACAGTGGACATATTCAGGAGGTAGCTATGGCAGTTGGGATGCTATTGGCCGGAGGTGTCGGGCAAAGGATGGGTGCTTCCATTCCGAAGCAGTTCCTTGAGGTAGGCGGGAAACCGATCATTTGTTATCCGCTTGAAATCATGGAGAGTCATCCACAGATATCTGCGATCGAAGTTGTATGTGTTGATTCTTTTATAGAAGAGATGTGGTCGATAGTCCACCGGTATAATTTCACAAAGGTCAAGTGGGTCACTGCAGGTGGAGCAACATGCCAGGAATCCACTTGGAACGGCCTCAGGAATCTTGAAGGAGAGTTAAACGAGAATGAGATCATTTTGATCCATATGACTTCGTACCCTTTGGCAAACGCGCAGATTATGAGTGATTGTATCCGGTCAGCAATAGAAAACGGAAACGGATGCACAGCCAGGCCGATACTCTATTCAGTATATTTCACAGAAGACAGAAAAACGACTACCGAACAGATCGACAGAGACAGACTGATGCTCTGTACAGTACCCTATGCTTTTCGCTTTGGTGAGTGCTTACAGTTATATAACAGGGCGTTTGCCGAGGGCAAGGGAGTTAATGGAAACGTATTTACCAATACTCTGTATTGTGACTACGGTAAAAAGATTTATTTTACGGGTGATTCGAATACCAATATGAAAGTGACTACGCCGGAGGATATAGACTTAATGGAAACTTTCTTGGAAGTTATAGAAAGGAAAAACAAAAAGTGAGCAGATCAATGGTAAAGTATTTGGTTGGAATTGATGAGGGAACCACCGGAACCAAGGTGTGCATCTTCGACACAGAAGGACATCTGGTCTCTTCCGCTTACGAAGAATATCCATCCTATTATCCAATGCCCGGATATGTAGAACAGGATATCGCCCAGATCAGGGATGTTTTTTTTGACGTCTGCAAAAAGGCAGTTGCTAAAGCCTCTGTAGATCCCGCTGATATTCTCGCAGTCAGCTTATCTTCACAGGGCGCTGCTATGATTCTCCTTGACGAGAACGGCAATGTTGTCCGTAACCGCATGATCGGCTGGCAGGATCTTCGCAATATTGAAGTCCATGACGATATTCATTCAAGAATATCCGACGAAGAGCATTATGCTATTGAAGGCTCCTGTGTCGGCGGTTTCAACACAGGTGTGCTGGTATGGCTTCAGAAGTACGAACCGGAGACCTGGAAGAAAGTCAGGAGGATCGCGACGAATCAGGATTACTTCCTTCACCAGCTTGGCGCTAAGGGATATCCGTGCGACATTGCCTCTACCCATCGTATATCGATGCTTGATGTAGATAAGAATGAGTGGAGTGCTACTCTGAGAAAGGTTTATGGCTGCGAAAATATTGAGCTGCCTGAGGTCGTTACTGAGCCCGGTAAGGTCGTCGGTGAGATTTCGGCAGAGATTGCCGAGAAGACCGGTCTTCCTGTTGGATGTAAGATCTGTGTTGGCGCGCAGGACGTTAACTGCTCTTCTTATGGCGTTGGCGGCACGAATGATGATGTGGCAACAATGGTAGTCGGAACATTTGGCGGCAGCTATGTTGTGGTCGATAAGCCCGTTCGAGATCCGAATAAGACAATTCTTGTAAAGGGCAATCAGGGTATGGGAAACTGGCAGCTTGAAGCATTTTCTCATACAGCGGCATCAGCTTTCCGTTGGTTCAGGGATAAACTCTGCTCGTTGGAGGTCGCAACTTCAAAACTTATGGGGGTCGATCCATACAGCTTAATGACGGAAATTGCGGAGAATTCAGTACCGGGTTCTAACGGTGTGACCGCCTTGACTTGCTTACAAGGGTCTCACGGCCGAAAGGTGAATGATGCCATGAGGGGAACCTTCCTTGGGATAACGCTCGGAACAGAAAAGGCGGATCTGGCCCATGCTGTTCTTGAAGGGATCTGTTACGAGATGTACGATATTCTCCTTATGCAGGAAGCCTTTGCGAAACCGGTCCGTGCCGTGCGTTTATCAGGTGGAGTTACTAAGAGTCCGATGTGGTGTCAGATGTTCGCCGATATCATGAACCGCAGTATCGAGCTTTGTGAGAGCCCTGAAGCCGGCGCTCTGGGTGCAGCGATGTATGCCGGAGTAGGTGTTGGTGTTTATAAGGATTGCTTCGAAGCGGCGGATAAGTGTGTCCGAGTCAAGGAATCATATGAGCCGATCCCCGAAAATGTTAAGGCTTATAAAAAGGCATTCGAGCGGTGGAACGCCGCGTTTGATGCGCTGAATGGTAATTTCTATTAATATTTGCTTCATGTCATTGCGAAGAAAGGATGAATTCCGAAATGATAGAATACCAAACGCCGGAAGCTATGAAAAAAGTATGGGCTGTAGAACTTGACCTGCTTCGTGTCTTTAAGCAGATCTGTTCGAAATACGGTCTTAGATATTATGCTACAGGTGGAACATTGCTGGGAGCTGTCAGGCATAAAGGCTTCATACCCTGGGATGATGATATAGACGTAATGATGCCGTGGTCTGATTGCAAGAAGCTCTTTGAAGTTGCAGCGA
>OMRF01000179.1 GCA_900313435.1 uncultured Lachnospiraceae bacterium
CACCGATCAAGGGTGGATGAAAAACATTCCTTTGTGGAGTGTCTCTTCGATATGATGGACCACTGACCCCGGCCTCGTGTTCCATTTTGGACCCCCGGGACTGTCCCCGGGGTCCATTCCCAGTGTCACCTTATGGAACAAACTGTTCCCTTCTATTGCATAGGCAACATCTTGGCATTATCATCTCAAGAAAGAGATAGATAATAACTTTAAAAAATGTATCTGTTTTTAGAAGGGGGACAATATAATGTCAAAAGAAAACGCGATCAACTTTTTTAACCAATTCCGTGAGAACGAGAAAGCGGAAGAGATCATGAAAAACAAGGGTAGGCTTGACGATGCCAAGAGTATGGCTCAGGCTTTATCTGAAGTCGCAGCCGAGATGGGTGAGAATATTTCACCGGAGGATTTCGAAGCGGCACTGGAAGACTATGAAGCAAAGATGCGTCAGAAAACCGATTCTGTTGTATCCGGTATTGAGGAATTAGAAGATGATTCAATAGAAAATGTAGCCGGTGGCGGAAAGGGACGTTCATCGAGAGAGCAATGTTATCACTCTTTTAATCCCAATGAGATTTGCGGAACCCAGGACGTTTGTAATTATGCGCTTATACTGTATCCCTGCAGTGGTACTTTCCACGATGCGGACTGCGTTGCTTTCAATTTTTGTGATAATTTTTTGAATAATCGTTGATGTGACAGAAGGGACGGTTCCAATGTCACCTGCTTTCACCCCAAAATCCTGTTATACATAGCATTTCCGCATTTAGTGCACTTATACACTTCATTCGTACCAAAGAAACGCCCCGGTTCAGTCTTATAAAAGACATAATTATGATCGCAGGAATCGAAAATATCAGACTTGCCTCCGACAACATCATCAAGCGAAGCATCATCAAGCTCTTCAGGATCCATCTCGAAATCCAGCTCGTATCCAAGGGATTCTGCAAACGAAACAATCTTGTGGCGCAGATCATCGCCCTTGCCGGTAATGCCCTTCGCTCTTTCCTTTAGATCTTCTTTTTTGGATATTATCTCTTCGAATTCTGTTATGGTGATCTTTTTCATATTACTCTTCATAATTACCACAACATTTTCTACTAAGATAATCCATGTATTATTTCTTTGCCATAGGAGGGAACAGAATGTGCCATCAACGGATGTGACAACGAGAACCGTCCCCACTGTCACGTGTCACCCGGACGTGACAGCGAGAACCGTCCCTACTGTCACCTGACAACATCCAAAATATCCGAGAACCCGGTTTCCTCAAAGATTTCCAGGATTACTTCATTGGCATTTACAACTTTAACATTCTCATATCCCTGTTCTTCCATATACTGCTGTGCGGCCAGAAGAGTACGAAGTCCTGCCGAAGATATGTACTCGAGCTTTGCACAGTCAACAGTAATGGAATTTATTTTCTCAAAATATCCTTCAATCTCTTTTTCCAGGCTCTGAGATGTGAGCGCATCCAGTCTTCCTTCCAGAACTACCGTCAGATCTGTTCCTTCAAGATTCATTGTAGTGTTCAGCATTTGATACTCCTTTCTATTCTGACTTGTCCAGGCGCTGCCTTTCAACCAGCTCAGCGAAAAGCCCTTTCTTTTCGATCAGTTCATCGTAGGTTCCGTCTTCTGCGATCTTTCCCTTATCAAGTACCAATATCCTGTCACAATGCCTGATGGTGGACAGGCGGTGCGCAATGACGATCCTGGTGCACTTGAGCGCGTCCAATGCTTCAGAGACCTTCTTCTGTGTCTTGTTGTCAAGAGCGCTGGTAGCCTCGTCAAATATGAGTACCTTGGGCTTGGGAGCAATTGCTCTCGCGATCATGAGCCTTTGCTTCTGTCCGCCCGAGATCCCGCCTTGCCCCTCAGAAATAAGCGTATTCATTCCCATGGGCATTTCTCTTATGTCATCGGCTATTCCCGCGAGCTCAGCAGCTTCCCAGGCATCGTCCAAAGTAAGATGAGGAGCCGCAATGACGATATTTGAGTAAATGTCCCCCTGGAAAAGAGCTCCATCCTGAGTAACAGCACCGATCCTGCGCCTTACGCTGTGCATATCAAGCTTTGTGGCATCCTTGCTATCATAGTAGACCGCGCCCTTTTCAGGCTTTTCAAATCCGAGCAGGAGGCGGACAAGGGTTGATTTACCGCATCCGGTGGTACCGACAATTGCTATATACTCTCCGCTGTTTATCTTAAGATTCATGCCGTCAACCACATAAGGCATAGACTCTTTGTATCTGAAATACACATTGGAAAGCTCTATATTTCCCTTTAGTTCCGCAACCAGTTCCTTGTCCGCCGAGAACTCCGGCGCTGTTTTCAGTATCGGCTCAGCCATATCAATAATAGGTTTGAGTCCTGCGATGCTTTGAGCTACGGATGTGAGCCCCGTACAAGCTCCCATAACAGCTCCGAAAGCCGCGTTAAACGCCAGATAATTGGACGGCTGAATGCCTGTGGAAGCGGCAATAAAATAAAGGACTATTGTTCCGAAAAGCGAAACCGCCAAATTGATAACAGAGCTGGTTTTGAGAAATATCGGAACGTCATAGGTAAAAGACGCCTCTTTGGCATATGCATCCGCCCATTTTGAAAACGCTCTTTTTTCGGCTCCGGCAAGCTTTATCTTCTGTACACCGTATATCAGCGCATAGCTAAGACCGCTGTTCTTTGCACTGTTTTCCATGGCGGCTTTGGTGTATTTCACATTCATAAGGGCTGTTACCACATTGATAAGAACAGTCAGCATTATTATCAATAAGGCCGGAACAACCAGCGACGGCGCAAAGGCAGCAATCTGCGTCACATACAACAGGGAGAATACTGCTGTTATACCTGTTGAAGAAATGCTTTCTAGCAGTATGCTGCAAAGAGAGCGCATGCTTGCCGATCGGCTTGAAAGCTCTCCGGAGGAGTACTTCCTGAAAAAATTTGCCGGAAGATTCATGACCCTTGACATGACCGCCGCCTCAACCGAAAGCTCTATCTTGCCCTTGACCCGGCTCAAAGTTATTGATTTAACCGAATTGATAAGCATGGATGAAATTGCGGAAGAAATCATAAGTATAGCGGTACCCACAAGGAAAAGCATATTCTTGCTTTCGACAACCAGGCCTGTAAGAACTCCGGTTGCGTTCGGCAGTATCATACCAACCAGCGTGGCAAGAAATGTCAAAATTATAAAAAGAGCAACGTCGCTTCTATGGAGACACCCTGCCATGTAAAGAATAAAATCCTTTATCTTCAGTTCCTTCAGAGGCATCGGCTTATAGAAACAAAGAGCATTGAGAGAGAAAAGCTTTGCGGTTTTTTTGTTTAAGATCACTTTGTTCCCGGTTTCGGGATCGTGGAAATAATAGCCTCCGAAATTCCCGGGCAAAAGAGCAACCGCCTTGTTTCCCTCATTCAGATAACCAAGAAGAGGTCCGAAGGCATCCTTGTACCAGCCCTCCTTAAGTTCTACTTTCCTGTACATTATCCCGTAGGGACGAAGGCTCCATTCCAGCTGATCATCCGTATCCTTTACCGATGCCGGTACATCCTTGGGTTTGAAATGATAATATTTCAGGACATCATCGATGGCTGCTTTTGTAATGGTGCGCTGATCATCGGCAAGTCCTGAGTCATGCTTTCCCAGCACAACGGAAGCCATGCGAAATACAGAGTCTTCAAAAACCTTTTGATCGTCCTGTTTTATTTGTCTGACCTGTCTGTCAAACCAACCCATACATTCACACCTCGTTAATCATTTATGACAAACTCAGCATACGCGCCGCCTTTTGCCATCAGCTCTTCGTGCGTGCCGCGCATCAATACTTTTCCATGATCCATGACTATGATCTCATCGCAGTCTCTGATAGTAGAAAGCCTGTGGGCGATCACTATACAGGTAATACCCCTGTCCTTGACTGCCTTCACCAGTTCATATTCAGTCTTCGCGTCAAGAGCGCTGGTGGCCTCATCCATTATTATGATCGAAGGGTCCTGCGCAAGAACTCTGGCAATCTCTATCCTTTGCCTCTGACCTCCCGACAGATCCTTTCCGCCCTCTGCAAGAACACCGCTAAAGCCGCCGTCACGGGCCATGATATCGTCATAGATCTGGGCGTCTTTCGCAGCCATTGTAATTTCAAAATCCTTGAGGGATTTATTCCACATCCTTATATTGTTTTCAATCGTATCCTCAAAAAGAACTATATCCTGGTCGACCACCGCTACAGAGCTGGTGAACACAGTCCGGTCTATGTCTTTGATAGGTTTGCCGTCAAACAGGATCTCACCGCTCCAGGGCTTATACAGTCCCGAGATAAGCTTTGAGAGCGTAGACTTTCCGCAACCGGAAGTGCCTACAAACGCAACTCTGCTCCCGGGTTCCAGGGTCATTGAAAAATCACTGATAAGGGGGTCTGAAAGTCTTGAATAACCAAAGGTGACATTCCTAAGTTCCACCTTTCCGCCAAGCTTTGAGTAATCTTCTTCAGCTTTTGCGGGTTCATCCTTAAAATGCTCATCCTCGGGATACTTCATCACGTCATCTATACGCTCCATATCGGTGCGCATGATCTGAATGGATTCTCCTGCTGAAATGATAGTCATGACAGGACTCATAAATTGGGAAAGAAATCCCTGAAATGTCATGATGGCCCCTATGGTGAACTCACCACTGATAGTGAGAAATACGCCAAGTATCACAACTGTCAGATTCGCAAGCTGGGATGTAAGAGCCGGGAGTCCTCCAAGAAACGCGTTCAATCTGGTAAACCTGACTGACTGCGTATTGGCTGATGCCTGGTAGCCCGCCCATTTCTGGAAATATCCGTTTTCGGCACCGCTCGCTTTGATGGTCTCAACCATCTGTATCCCGGAAACCGTGGCGGCTGAGAGTTTTCCTTTATCACGAACCTGAATTCTCATGATACTCTCACGCTTGTTTGCTATGATCCTTGAAAGAATGAGATTTACGGATATTGCGGCAATCCCGACAAGAGTGAGTATTGCGCTGTATCTTAGCATTACAACCAGATAAAAGACCATCATCACGCTGTTAAGAAAAAGCGGTGTAAAGGTGTTGACAAGAGTCGATGCAATGCTTGCGTTTGTGCCCTGTCTCTGAAGAATATCACCAGAAAGGCGCTGCGAAAAGAATTCCATCGGCTTTTTCAGCACATTCCACATAAAGCTGCTGTTTCCGACCGCAGCAATTTTTCCGTTGATCTTCATCTGATATATCGCCTGGATAAAGGCGACTATTATCTGGGATATGGCGAGTACCGACATCAGAAAAACAAACGGCATCAACAGCCCGCTGTTTTCTCCGGTCAACAGTCTGTCCATAAAGAACTTTGTAAAGACCGGGTTTAGCAAGCCAAAAAGATAACCAAGGACGCTCGTTATTATCAAAAAGACCATGGCTTCACCGGCGCCTTTAAGATGTTCCCTCACGTACTCTAATACACTTTTCTTTTTACCTGATGGTTCAAAGTCTTCTCCCGGCTCTATGGCAAGGCATATCCCTGTAAAGGCTCTGTCGAATTCATCCATGGAAACCTTGACTTCGCCGCGTCCGGGGTCATTGATATATGCATAGTTCCCCTTAAAACCCTCAAGAACAACAAAGTGATTGAAATTCCAATGAATAATGCAAGGGTAGCTGATGCTTTTCTTCAGCCCTTCAACTTCACAGCGAAAACCTTTTGCCTTAAAGCCGTAGTTTCGTGCCGCAATGATCACATTTTTTGCCTTGGAGCCGTCGCGGCTTACGCCACAGTCTTTTCTTGCCTGCTCTAAAGGAACCCATTTCCCGTAATAAGCCATGACCATACACAGGCAGGCAGCACCGCACTCAAGCGCTTCAAGCTGCATTATTGTGGGAACCTTGGCCGCCCCTTTGGTTACGGGTTTTTTAACTTTACTGTTTTTCATAGATTATTCATTATTATTGAACAATAATCCCATTACCTGAGTTTGTCTGTAGGTTACAGTCGCCTCGTACTTCCCGTCTTCAAGAGTAGTATTTGCTATGGCAAAATAACCGTCATCATCTTTTCCGACGCTGATGATCGGCCATTCCGTGTCACCGATCTTTATATTCATGCCTTCCTTAACATTTTCGGCAAACTTCTGGCTTTTGAACTCCATGACAATTGTATTTTCCTCCACATCTGCAACGCCTTCTATGGAACTTCCGATGTAGGCAAATGATCCCCATACAAAAAGCCCCAAAAGGAGCACTATTATTGCGATAAGAACGATCCAAACAGCCGGTTTCGTCACCTTAAGGTAATCATTAAGCTGCTCGGGCGATGATATGTAGTTAAGGCTTTTTTCTCTGAATAATCCTTTGGCCATTTATTCTCCTCCGCTTCAGATGATCCCTTCCACAGGGAATCTAAGATGCTTGATCTGCTCTATTATTTTGGATCGGGTAAACGGCTTTATCATGTAGCCGCTGCAGAAGGTGTGTAATGCCCTCATGGTATGATTTGAGTTTTCCGAAACATAAATGACATTGATCCTCGGATTGAGGGACATAAGCTCTTTTGCCAGGGAAAAGACGCTTTCCGCATCTTCAATAAGCTCCAGAAAGGCAACGGCGATCTCCTTTGACCTGGCATACTCAAGCGCTAGTTCTGTATTGATAAAAGTTTTTACATTGGCTTTTGGTATATTTCTCTTTAACAGTCTGTCTTGTGTATTAAAATAATAGACATCATTACTGACCAGTATCACTTCGGGGGTCTCGGCAGGATCATCCCCATGTCGAAAAAAGTAATCAAAGTCAACCTCAAGTGCATCTGCCACTTTCCGGATCGTGGTTATATCCGGAATCCGGCTTGAAGCTTCCCAGTTCCCTATGCATCTTCTGCTCACAAAAAGAAGCTCAGCGAGATCCTGCTGGGTAAGCCCTTTGTCCATTCTGATTTTTTTCAGTCGTTCTCCGAACAGCTTATCTACCATTTGACAGCACCTTTATACGTGGCCGGGGGGATTCACTGTGAGTCGCTGTGGACATTGATCACAATCTTTCATATTTTAACATTAAACATATTCGGACTTTGTTGCCGTTATGGTAACACTCGCCGCAAAAAAATGCTGTTACCATTGTGGAAACGGCCGCAATATATTACGATTACAGATAGACTGATCAGTTGGAGGAGAATTGATGTCAAAAACACTTGGGAGCATAATAAAAACACACCGGGAAGCAATGGGGCTCTCTGTCAGGGAATTAGCTAAAGAACTGTTCGTTTCGCCCGCTGCTTTGTCCCGCTGGGAGACCGGGGCACGGATCCCGGATCTTGCAAAACTCAGTATGATTACCGAATATCTGAATATTTCACCCCAGGAAGTGTTAAAAGGGGCAGAATACATGTCGCCGGAAGGATCCTCCTCTGTCATGTTTGTCGAGGATGTTGAGGTGATACTGAAAGGAAGTATCAAAGAAGCCGAAAAGGTAATAGATGCAGAACGAATACATGGTTTTCTTGAACCTGAAGCCGCGCTTGATTTCGCGCGTCAAAATACCGTTTGTCTCTCCTTTATTGATATCAAGCTTCGCGGAGAAAACGGTCTTGAGCTGGCTGAAGCGCTCACTCAGATCAATCCCCGGATGAACATTATTTTTCTTACGGATTATCCCGAGTTCATGGGCGATGCCTGGAAGCAGCACGCAAGCGGGTTTCTGCTGAAGCCCCTTGATCATGAAAAGCTCATGGATGAACTTGCCCATCTCAGATTCCCCGTATGGGGGATCATGCCATGAAAAAAAGAAATGTTTTCTTATCCCTTTTGATCGCTGTATTGATCGCATTTTCAGCCATCACTATCTGCCTTTGTATATATCTTTCTCCGGTTACAGAAGCAGTGGGATTCTCCTACTCACCTATGTTCATGGCGTCTGTTGATAACGAGGAAACAGTTCCGGCGTCAGAATACGGGGGAATAAGCTATGCCTATGACCTTACTCTGCCAAAGGCGCTTTCCAACTACGAATTCATGTACCTGACTTTTCACCTCCACCACTGCTACAGCAGTGTCGTCATCGACGGTGAAGATACGGGGCCGTGGAATCGCAAAGAAAACGAGAGCTTTCATATCGGTCATACTCCCGGCAACTACTGGCACAGCATCCCCGTCACATCCGAAGATGCCGGAAAAAACGTTCGTGTAACCGTTACTCCTGTTTACAACAGCTTCTATACATATGAGGAGCCGCAGTTTATTCTTACCGACAGATTCATGTCCTTGTATATGGAGGCTCATACAGGCCTGCTCCCCATGCTTTTATATCTGGCAGCGATGATATGCGGTCTCGTGATCTGCATTATGGCTGCGTTCCTGCCGTTTGCCCTTAAAGACAGATACAGAATAGTGACTCTGGGCGGGATCACCTTCCTTGCAGGCCTGTGGAAGCTGATGGGTTCAAGACTCCTGCCGCTGATATTCTCTGTTTATTCCTGCACATTTTACTATGTGGGGATCACAGCCTATTTTGTGATGCTTCCTCTTTCGGCATACTTTGTGTTAAGCCTTGGAAAAAGAAGTACCGGCGGGCTTAGAACTCTTTTACCGAAAGCATCCGCGCTGCTCACGCTTTTTGTTTTTGTGATGCAGCTATTTGGAGTATTCGAACTTCACGACGTTATTGTTCCGGTCACCACTATTAATATTGTGCTGCTCTTTGTTGTTGCCGTATCCGGCAGAGAAAAAGTTAAGGGGCGGCTTATAGCTCTATTACTTCCCAGTGCCCTTTGTGCGGATCTCTTGTCATTTATCATTGTTGGGAACAGCTCAAAGATGTACTTCATGATCGCCATAGTGCTCATCCTCCTTTTCACAAAGGGGATCCTGTTCGTCCGGGACGGAATAAAGCACGACGCAGAGCTTCGGGATGTGAAGGCAAAAGCGCTTATGAACCAGATCACGCCTCACTTCATCTTCAACACCCTGACCTCAGTTTATTATCTTTGTGACGGCGATCCAGAGGATGCAAAAAAAGCATTGAAGAGCTTTAGCACTTACTTAAAGACAAATTATACCTCTGTCAACATCAATCATCCTGTGCCTTTTGAGCAGGAGATATCACACACGAAAGCATATCTTGATGTAGAACAGATAAGATTTAATAATTCAATAAATGTGGAATGGAAAACCGCTTGGACAGACTTTACCCTTCCCCCGTTAACGCTTCAGCCGATCGTTGAAAACGCCGTGAAGCATACTGTGGGGGAAGGGCTTGATCGTGTCCATATAGTGATAGAGAGCTGCCGAAAAGACGGACAGACTGTTGTGACGGTTTCCGATGACGGGAAAGGATTCTCAAATGCCGCAACCGGTGAAGTCTCCGAAGATGGCAGCATCCACACCGGTCTTGAAAACGTAAGGAGGCGCATCGAACTCATGTCAAACGGAAAACTTTTGATCGAAACTTCTGCCGGCGCCGGCACGAAAGTCGTTATATGTTTGTGACAGTAGGTGTGACAGTAGGGACGGTTCTCATTGTCACACTTTTTTATACTGAGCCTCTCTTCAGCAATGACAGCGTGCTTTCGGCAATTTTTGAATAGCTGACCGCGGGTCTGGGAAAGAACACATTGTACAGGTTCTGTTTTCTATACTTGTCGTACTCTCTGTCCTTAACGTAGCCCTCCTGAAATTCAGGGTGCTCACTCCAGGCTACGATATCCCCGATCTCAAATTCAAAACCCATGCCAAATTCTCCGGATCCGCCCATTGCACCATCGCGGCGGCCGCCGCTGACACTGTCCAGTTCCTCACCATTAAGCTTTACCAGATCTTTTTCATTATCCTTATCCATAAGCTACTCCTCCTTTAAAAAATGTGACAGTAGTGACGGTTCACCACCAGAACCAATCAGTGTATCCGCAAATGTTGCATCTGCGTTCCACATCATTGAATATTCCCAATATTTCTCCGGGCCTTTCCCTGCCGGTCTTGCGCAAGTACCCATTATCGCACTTAGGGCAATCCGGCCTTCCTTGGTGAGGGCCGGTAGAACCGCCGTTCACAAGATCCAACTGTTCATCTGTCAGTTCAATCTCGTTTCCTTTGATAAACGCCATCTTCTCTTCATAAGATCCGCACTTTCTGGCCTCCTCCCTAAGTTCATCGCTAATTTCATCAAATCTCATATACAGGCCTCCTCATATAAATGTATCATTGGGTGTGTCAACGCCATTCAGTTTTCCCGCAATATATGCAACGGTATTCCCTATCAGTCCAGAAATATAAAAATGATTTTTCTCTTCCTGTCTTTTCCCATTCGTGATTCTTCCCTCTATTCCTTTTAGGGCATTCGTTTTTATTTGTCTTATGAGGAATTTTGTCCCAACAAGGCTGGCCTCCGCCGGATACATCATCAAGCATGTCA
>OMRF01000109.1 GCA_900313435.1 uncultured Lachnospiraceae bacterium
AAGGTTGCAACTACAGTAATAACTATGTAAGAATCCAGATGACAGATATTTGGATAACATCCGCAAAGGCGGAAGGCTTTATTCGGTATCTTCGGAATAGAATGTATATGTGTGTTTTCCCTGCTTTTTGGATTTGTACATGGCTGCATCGGTTTTTTCAAACAGGGTTTTTGGATCCGAAACGTCTTTCCCGTTAACGATCCCGACACTGATTGAAATGGGCGGGAGGCCGTCATCATCGTTCTCAAGTTCCTCATTTATCTGGTTAATCTTTGACTCAATAAGCCTTCTCGACATTCCGGAAGAATGAACCATAAATACGACGAATTCATCTCCACCTATACGGCAGATGCAATCATCGTCACGGAAGACACTCTTCATCACGTCTACAAGCTTTATGAGAACATTGTCACCGATCTCGTGACCATATGTATCATTAATACTTTTGAAATTATCAACATCAAAGAGCATCATGTAAGTTGTTGAAAGATCGATGTTTGAAAGAAGAAAATCATATCCCGCGCGGTTGTATGCCCCTGTAAGGTCATCGTGGGAGGCTATATAATTAAGGTCTTCGATGCTTTTCTTATTTTTCTTATACATCCGGTTGTAGGCCAGGGCAAGGTATTTGAATTCGCGCGCCCCCACCTCAGGGATCGGACTGTCGGATTTGATCTTATCCACAGCTTTTAATATTGGATTGATACCGAGATGGGATGCGAGCATCAGCATAAGTACGACAGTGACCGCATAAAGAAAGATCACTGCATAGACGATCATCATATTGTTTTTGAAAGATGAGTATTCGGAAGCTTCATCCTGTTTAACCAGTGCGTCAATCTCGCTCAGACTATCATTCATATTCTGCCGGATACTGTCTTTCTGACTGTAGTAATTGTTACTTAAGACCAGTTCGGTCGCATGTCTGATCTTTTCTTCATTAGGCAGCGAAGCATCTTCCGGTGTAAGCTCAACACTATTTAAAACTTCGGGATAGTCAGTGTATCCTTTTGCTTCTATAACCAGGCGCATTGCATAGTATTCTTGATCCATAAGCTTTACGGAGTATTCCATAGCCTTCTGAAGACTCTCGAAAGCGGCCTGTGTATCAGGATCAGAACTCATTTTTGATAATGCATCTTCTCTTCGATTAGTCTCAAAAGCTTCGGTAAAATAACGATCGAGAAACAGTCTGTCCCCGCTGATGGTGAACCGCTGTACCTGCTCTGTCAGATAGTCCGAAGCATCCATAAGCTCCCGGGCAGCTTTCTGAAGCTCAGCGTGCGCCTTGTAAGACGCTTCGACACGAAAGAAGGTCTGTTTCAACTGATATGTGGTAAAAACGACCGTTGCCGTAACGAGAACAAGTATGATTAAAAGCCATATGTGAATCTTTCGAAGGGATATTCCTTTTTTTAATGAATTTTGCATAGCTTCACCTCGCAGGGACATATTATAACATGAATGGACCCCCGTGGGTCCACCCTTTAAGGCGCAGTATAATTATGCTACACTATAATAGTCCCCCGGGGCGGGGTCAGAGGTCCAATGTACTATCTTTTGTACAATGGCCCCCTGACCCCGTCCCGGGGGTCCAGATCAAGGAGGCTGATTGGAGGGAAACAATATGAGCAGATTAAAAGAGCTTCGTACATATGTGGACGCGGAATTGAATAAGATAGGGGATGCGGACAAAAGAACAAGTGCCATTGCGCATCTGTACGGTGTATCTCTTGCCGCAACCATGATAGCGAAGAAACGCGGGCTTGATCCGGAGCTCGCGGCGATGGCAGCTATGCTTCATGACCTTCATGCGTATAAAACCGGTTCGTATGATGATCACGCCCATAAGGGAGCGGATCTTGCAAGGGAGATACTGGGAGTGCTGAAGCTTACGGATGAGGCAGAGACAGATATAATCTGCTCCGCGATCTATCACCATGACGACAAGCTGGTTACGGACGGTCCGATGGATGAGGCGCTTAAGGATGCGGACGTGATCGATCATTGCCTGAAGGATTCGTCCAAGGCTGTGAAGGAAAAAGAGCAGGCGCGGTTTGAAAGCCTTTGCAAGGAATTTGGTTTGTAATGAAATGGACCCCCGACCCCGTCCCGGGGGTCCAACAGGATAAAGAATATGAGACTATTTATCGCGATTCAATTTGAAGATGATATCCTTGATGCCCTGACAGATTTTCAGGATGATCTGAGGAGCATAGGTGTGACTGGAAATTATACCAGGAGAGAGAACCTGCATATCACACTGGCATTTATCGGCGATTATGGAAATCCGGATGAGGTGCTTGAAGCTATGGAGCAGGTGGATTTCAGACCTATTGAGATAAGCCTGGATGGTGTAGGAAGTTTTGGCGAATTATTTTGGGTCGGATTGGCTGAAAACCCTCAGCTGGCAGGATATGTGAAGCGGCTTCGCCGGGTGCTTTCCGAGCATGGGATACCCTTCGATAAGAAACGGTTCTCACCGCATATCACGCTGATCAGAAAGTATTCGTGCAGAAGTGGGAAGGAGATTCCGGTATCGGATCCGCCGAAAGGAAACATGACAGCTGCGAGAGTCTCGCTCATGCGATCTGAGCGTGGAAAGAACGGAATGATCTATACAGAGGTTGGAGGTATTAGTGAATAATGGATCTGTTTGAAATTGATGATGAAAAACTTAAGATTTTCTATCATAAAGCGTGGCTTGAAGCGAATAGAGGATATGTAGATCCCAAAAAGTATCCGTACTTGGACAGGGCATTGTTTATCTATGCGAAGGAGCATGGCTGTTCCTATAATGAGGCACTGATATTTGCCAAGACCGGGGAGAAGACGGGAAAGTTGGCGTAATAATGGACCCCCGGGACAGTCCCGGGGGTCCAAAGGCACGTAATGCGTATAGGTGATCCATCATCCTTTGAAAAATGACAATTTCTGTTGGCGTTAACCTTTGAAAAATGACAACAACCACCATGTCCAACCCTTGAAAAATGACAACACTCTTTGTATAATGCTTGTACATGGAGGTGGAAAATGCTTAAAAGAACTATTTGGAATAGTCTGGTAGACTGGAAAAGACGAGATCATCATCCATTGGTCATCAAGGGTTTAAGGCAGACGGGGAAAACATATATAGTCCGTCGATTTGCTGAGGAGTTTTATGATAATTATGTATACATAGATTTAAGAGCCAATACCAATGTCCATTATGCTTTTGATGGCGATTTCAATGTTGATCAAATGGTCTTATCAATTTCTGCCGTTATCAGAGACGCAACCTTTATTCCTGGAAAGACATTGATCATTTTGGACGAAATACAGGATTGCCCTAACGCGAGAAGTTCGCTCAAGTATTGGGATATAGATGGAAGATATGATGTAATAGCAACAGGCAGTTTTCTTGGTGTAAAAGGTTTTCGAACGCCATATAAACGAGGTATTCCCGTAGGATATGAGGAACAGATAACAATGTTCCCATTAACATTTAAGGAATTTATTATTAATTCCGGTCTCAATATTGAAGTTATTGAGTATGTTAAAAATAATCTAAAGGAATTGAAGCTAATAGACAAAACAATCCATGAGAGTATGCGTTCGTTGTATTTACAATACCTTATTGTTGGGGGGATGCCTGAGGTTGTAAATGTCTATTTAGAAACTCATGATCTAAATGCGGTGAGAACGATTCAGAGAAGAGTATTAAGCTCAATAAAGGATGATTTTGGAAGATATAAGAATGCTCAAGGCAATGATGCTGTAAATGAGGTTTTAAAATTAAGGGCTGAAGCCTGTTTGGATTCATTACCGACCCAGCTGGCGAAGAATTATAAGAAGTTTCAGTATAGTCTGGTAAATGTGAAAGGTCATTCACCTGAAAAAGCAGACGGGTTGCAGTATATTGAAGATGTTGGGATTGTAGTAAAGGCCTACAACACAAGGGAATTATCTTTTCCCTTGGAAGGCGTTAAGATACCATCGGAATTTAAGGTTTTTTACATTGATACGGGCCTTCTCGTTTCTCAGTTGGGGGATGAGGTTCCACAAGAGATACTCAAAGGAAATATCAGTTCATACAAGGGCGCCATTGCTGAAAATATGGTTGCTTCTGCATTTGCCGCCAACGGAATTG
The DNA here is from genome assembly GCA_900313435.1 of uncultured Lachnospiraceae bacterium. Classification (GTDB taxonomy): domain Bacteria; phylum Bacillota; class Clostridia; order Lachnospirales; family Lachnospiraceae; genus RUG306. Next base: position 4,130 of record OMRF01000109.1, read on the forward strand.
CTCTTTATTACTTTCATGCTCCGAGTGGGTCTCCTGAATTAGACTTTCTATTTGAAAAGAACGGAGAAGTAAATATTGTTGAATGCAAAGCGTCTAATGACAGAGCCACAAGTATGAAATTTGTTATTTCTAATCAAAAGAAATATGGAAAGCATCCTGCAGTAAAATTTGCTGATTCAAATGTTGGTGAAGGAGATGGATTCATCACTTTACCTTTATATGCAATAGGCTTTATTGAACCGGATAACGAACAAAAAATCGTTGACACAATTGATCTGAGTAATTTGAAGGTGCCAACGGATATTATTCAGCCCTAAATGGCCCCAAACAGTGTAATTTTTGAAAGAAAACCAATGAATATGGAGAATACAAAAACGGTGGACCTGATCAGAAAAAAAACGAATATTACGGCACTGATCATGTGCACGGCAGGTGTTTTGATCAATGTTCTGTTAAGCACGCTTGTTTCAGCTTTTGGACTTCCCCTTTATCTTGATACGGTTGGTACGATCGCGGTAGCCGTTATGGGGGGATACTTTCCCGGGATCGCCGTCGGATTTGCCACAAATATAATAAAAGGGATCACGGATCCGTCATCCCTGTATTACGGAGTGCTCAATGTTCTCATAGCGTTTTTTGCGGCATATATGGCGCGACGCGGATTGCACAAAAAGATCCACGGCGCGGTATTAATGGTGATCGTGTTTACGCTGATCGGCGGCGGTTTGGGCGCGATCATGCCGTGGTTTATGGAGGGACTTCCTTTTGACAGCGAAAGTTTAAGCGGAGCACTTTACAGTACCGGACAGTTTGGGGTTTTAGCGTCTCATATTCTTTCCAGTCTGATCTCGGATCTGCCGGATAAAGCAATCTCGGTGGTAGCTGCTCTTACCATAGTTCATTTCATTCCCGAGAAGTACTACAGATTTTTCGGCTTTACTATGTGGATGCAGAATGTGCCGGAGAATGCTGAAGAAATTAAAAACAGACGGGTAAAAGTCCGGAGAGTGTCACTTCGCATGAAGGCGCTGATCATGGTAGTTCTTGCGCTTGGTACGGTTGCGGTCGTATTCGTTTTTGTGGGTGCGAGGTCTTTTAAGAATACTCTGGTAAGCGATTATACAAATATGGCGCAGGGAACGGCAAAGCTTGCGGCGGATCTTATTGATGGCGACAAAGTGGATGAATATCTTGAGAAAAAAAGATTTTCTGATGGCTATCTGGCAACAGAGCAGCTCCTTGAAAAAATCCTTTCAAGATCGCCTGAAGTCAAGTTCTTATATGCATACAAGATACGGGAGGATGGTTTTCAGGTAGTATTTGATATTGATACGGATGATGTGCAGGCCGATGAAGTAGGATCGATAGTTTCGTATGATAAGGAATTTGCAGACTATATCCCGGACCTTTTGGCCGGGAAAGAGATCGACCCCATAGTCGTAAACGACAAGTACGGCTATCTGATGGCGTGCTATCAGCCTGTTTACGATTCTCAAGGCCGATGCGTATGTTATGTGGGCGCAGATGTCAATATGGAAGGACTAAGCGCATACCAGCGAAGCTTTATTACGGAAACGATCTCTGTATTTTTGGGATTTTTTATCCTGCTGTGTGCTGCTGTGGGCTGGATCGTTGATTACAACCTTGTCATCCCCTTGAATTCCTTTGCCCGAAGCGTGGACGGATTTTTGAAAGCTTCGGATACGCAGGAACAAGCGGACGAAAATGTAAAAATGTTACGGCAGCTTGGCATTCATACCGGGGACGAGCTGGAAAATCTCTTCCAGTCGGTAAGCAGGATGACAAAAAATCAGGCGGAGCAGATGAGAAGTATCAGGCGATTATCCGATTCGACCGCGAAGATGCAGGACGGACTTATCATAACGATGGCGGATCTGGTCGAGAGCCGTGACTCTGATACTGGAGCGCATGTTCAAAAAACGGCGGCGTATGTCAAGATCATAGCGGATGGCTTAAAGAAAAAAGGATATTATCCCCAGAAGCTTACCCCCAAATTCATGTCTGATGTTGTGCGTTCCGCGCCTCTTCACGACGTAGGCAAGATCAACATACCGGATGCTGTCTTGAATAAGCCCGACAAGCTGACGGACGAAGAATATGAGATTATGAAGACTCATACAACAGCGGGCAAAAAGATCATGGATAATGCGATCAGTACGATAAACGGTGATAATTATCTGAAGGAAGCCAGAAATATGGCAGCCTACCATCATGAAAGGTGGGACGGAAAGGGTTATCCGGAAGGGCTGCACGGCGAAGTGATACCTCTGTCTGCCCGTATCATGGCGGTGGCGGATGTATTTGACGCGCTCACCTCTCCGCGTGTTTATAAGCCTGCCTTTCCTCTTGAAAAAGCACTGGCTATATTGGAAGAGGGAAAAGGTACACAGTTTGACCCTAAATGCGTGGAGGTTTTCATGGATGCATTGCCGGAGGTAAAAGTGATACTACACAAGTACAATAAGGAAGTTAAGTGAGGTAGCCGTAAACATGGGAAACAGAAAACTCGCTGCGGCTTCTCTTGCTTTATTTATTCTGAGCATATTTTCATTTGCGGCTATTCCTGCAAAGGCTGAATCCACCGAAGGTATCGGAGGCGGCTATGCGGTTACGGGACAGCTTGAAGATGTTGGGTATTCTTCCGTGATCTATGACGCGGAGGAAGGAATGCCGACGTCTGACGCCAATTATGTTCTGGGGGCTTCGGATGGATATATCTGGATTGGCGGATATAGTGGGATCTTGCGTTATGACGGCAATACATTTACAAGACTCCCCAATTCCGGTGGCCTTACAAACGGACGCGGATTATTTGAGGACAATAAAGGAAGAATATGGGTTGGAACAAATGACAATGGCGTGGTTGTCATAGATGGCAAAGATATGACCCATCTGACATATAAAGAAGGACTGCCTTCTTCTTCCATCAGGACTTTTGCGCAGGATAATGAGGGCAATGTCTTTATCGGAACTACGGAGGGCGTCTGCTACGCGGATCCCGAGATGAACATCCATGTTGTTGATGATAAACGTATCAACAGTGAAATGATATGGAAGCTGGATTCCGACTCAAAGGGAAAGATATACGGACATACGAAAAACGGGCTTATCTTCCTTATCGATAATAAGACTGTTAAGGCACTGCACAGCGGCAATGAACTTGAAACGGGAAAAATAACAACGTTAAAGACTGATCCTGAGAATCCCGGAAAGGTATATCTTGGGTGCGATGGCGGTGTAGTCTATTACGGTGAATTTGGATCATCTGCAGCTTTAATGGAACGTATTTCCGTGGAACCCCTGAATTCAGTGGAATGTATAAGTTATGACTGTAACAGGCTTTGGATCGCATCCTCGAGCAAGGTTGGTTATATTGACGATGACGGCCGGTTTTGCGTATTGGATGATATTCCGCTGGACAGCGGTATAGAAATGATGACGTCTGACTATCAGGGAAATATGTGGTTTGCTTCGTCAACAAAAGGCGTGATGAAGATAGTCACAAATAAGTTTGTGAATGTAAACAAAAAAGCGAACCTTCCGGAGGAAGTGACTAATGCGGCATGTCTTTATAATGGAGCTTTATACATCGGTGCCAATAAAGGGCTTCGGATCATAGACAGCAATTATCATTCAATAAATAATGAACTGACGGACTATATCGGCGATTCAAGAATCCGCTGCATAGAAAGGGGCACTGACGGCGACCTTTGGATAGCAACATTTACAAACCAGTTGGGAGCCGTACATTTGCTAAAAGACGGACAGATCGAGAAATACACGATTGAGAACGGAATGCCGAGCAATGAAGTGAGATGTATCTCGGTCCAAAATGATGGCAGGGTTCTTTTGGGAACAAACAACGGGCTTGCCATTATCCGCGACAATCAAGTGATCAGGACGATAGGTGCGGCTGAAGGGATCGCAAATACGGTTTTCCTTACGGTGGAAGAAGGGGAAGACGGCAAGATCTATATCGGAACAGATGGTGACGGAATTTATGTATCGGAAGGTTCCGGTTTAACAAGGCACGCAATGGATGACGGACTTACAAGTGATGTTGTCCTTAAGATAAAATGGGATGAAACAAGAAAGCTATACTGGATCGTTACATCAAATTCCATAGAGTATTTAAAGGACGGAGAAATAAAGGCAGTATCGACCTTTCCGTACAACAATAATTATGACATTTATTTTGCCGATCCGGAATATGCGTGGGTCATATCGTCTTGCGGCATATACAGGGTAAAGACTGATGAAATGATAAGAGATGAGGTGGTTGACTACAGGCTTTATACATTGCACAACGGGCTTACAAGCACGCCGACAGCCAATGGATACAGTGAACTTGATGAGGATGGCAATCTGTTTATTCCGGGGAGAGCCGGCGTCAGCAGGGTAAATATCACCGGCTTTACTGAAGAAAACATGGAGGTAAAGGCATATATCAGTTCTGTTTACTGCGGCGAAGAAGAGATCCTTCCGGATGGTTACGGGAAGTATACGATTCCCGCGTCAAGCGGAAGAGTAGTTATCACGGCAGCGGTTTTGGATTATACGATGTTAAATCCGCAGGTCCAGTTATATATGGAGGGCAAAGAGGATGAAGGGATATCCGTGGCAAGAAGCGACTTAAAGCCGCTTGAATACACGGGACTTGCTTATGGGGATTACACGCTTCACATACGTGTCATGGATGGCGCAGGCAAAACAGTGCTTTTGGATGAAAAATATGAGATTGTAAAAAAAGCGCTTTTCCTGGAACATCCGATTACACGCCTTGTATTATTTTTCATCGTAGCCTTTGCCATAGGCTTTATTGTATGGAGGGTAATGAAGGGTACGATCATCCGCAGACAATATGAAGAGATTAAACAGTCAAGGGACGAAGCGGAACGGGCAAATACCGCGAAAACACGGTTTTTGGCGAATATCTCCCACGAGATCCGCACCCCCATCAATACCATCATGGGAATGAATGAAATGTCAATGCGGGAGGATCCTGCGGGGGTACCCAAGCCATATTTCATGTCTATGATGAACTATGCGTTTGATATCCGAAACGCCTCGGAATCATTGCTGTCACTGGTCAACGACCTCCTTGATATCTCCAAGATGGAATCGGGAAAGATGCATCTGGTGCCGGAGGAATATGACACACATGAAATGCTGAGATCCATCGTTTCCATGATCCGGATGCGAAGCACACAAAAGGAGCTGACCTTTGATGTGGTTGTCGATGAGATACTGCCGGGCCGGCTGTATGGTGATCAGGGAAAGATAAAACAGATCGTCCTGAACCTGCTTACAAATGCCGTCAAATATACCGATGTCGGCGGGCTCGCCCTGACCGTGTCCATGGAGGAGAGGGTAGATGATACGTGCAGCCTCGCCTTTTCGGTAAAAGATACCGGAATCGGTGTAAAAGAAGAGGACATGGACAGGCTGTTCTCCGCATATGAGCGGCTGGATGAACAGAAGAACAGCGGGATACAGGGAACAGGATTAGGACTTGAGATCTCACGCAAATTTGCAGAGCTTATGGGTGGAACTCTAACCTGCGAAAGTGAGTACGGTAAGGGCTCGGAATTCATACTGAAGATCGATCAAAAAATAATCGACCAAAACCCGCTTGGCGTTTTCAAGGAGCATGATGATACGACGAGCGGACCGTATGTGCCGCTATTTGTTGCTCCTGACGCGGATATCCTCGTTGTGGATGACAACCCCATGAACTTAAATGTAATCAGGGGGCTTTTGAAAGGGACAAAAGTATTTGTTACCACCGCGTCAAGCGGCGAAGATTGTCTGGAAAAAATAAAGGACACAAGATTTGATGTGGTTCTTTTGGACCATATGATGCCCGGAATGGATGGTGTGGAAACGGTTGCGAATATCCGTAAGGATTATCCCGATCTTCCGGTATATGCCCTTACCGCCAATACTGCTGTCGGAGAAGACTTTTATAAATCGAAGGGCTTTGACGGTTATCTTTCAAAGCCTGTAGACAGCAGGCTTTTGGAACAGACCATCATGAAGCATCTGAGCGAGGAAATGATGGAAAAGCCAACCGCGGAAAACGCAGTGGAAGAGCTGACGGAGATACCGGAAAACCTTATGTGGATATATGAGACAGAAGGGATATCGGTACCGGACGGAATAAAGAATTCAGGCGGGATATCGAATTATATTTTCTCATTGGAAATGTTCCTTGACACCATTGACGTAAATGCCGGGGTCATCAGCGATGCTTATGAAAGCGGAAATATAAGGCTCTATACGATAAAGGTCCACTCCCTGAAAAGTTCGGCAAAATTCGTAGGGGCAATGGAGCTGTCTGCTCTTGCCGAGTCCCTTGAGAATGCCGGGAACAAGGAGGATATGGATTATATTAATGCGAATACAGCAAGGCTTTTGGCGGATTATGAAGGGTTCAGGGAAAAACTGGAAAGGCTTCACGATGAGACGGAAAGCCCGGACAAAGAGATGATACCCGACAATGAACTGAAGGAAGCATATACTGCTCTTTCGGACATGATCCCGCAGATGGACTATGACGCCGTGGAGATGATATTGGAGCAGATGCGGGAGTATTCTCTGCCGAAGGAAGATGAACAAAAGATGAAGCAGCTTGAAAAAATGCTTAAGGTTTTCGACTGGGACGGAATGGAAAAGTTGATATGTGGAGGATGATGGAATGCTAGACAGCAAGATAATCTTTATCGGAGAGAAAGAATCTTTTATTTCGAGGGTTCTTATAAAAAAGGTTCAGGACTCCGGCAATGCCGTAAGCTTTGTTCCCTGGACCATCAATGACATAAACGCGAATCTGGAAGGCACATCCCTTTTTGTCCTTTTTATGGATGATGAGAACAGACCGCGCGATGAGGTCATGCATTTTCTGACCGATGTCATGGAAGAAAAAGGCATTCAGATGATCCTGGCGGGAGACCAGCACGATATCAACGTGATCATGGATAAGATTCCGGGTGAACTGATCTACCGGACATTTCCGCGACCGATCGACAATGCGGCATTTTCAGAGACAGTCGATGAGTATATCAGGAAAGCCAATACAGGTGAATTCAGAAAAAGCATTCTGATCGTTGATGATGATCCCCAGTATCTTACTATGATAAGAGAGTGGCTTAAGGGCACCTATAAGGTGACAATGGCAAATTCCGGGCTTCAGGCTATAAAGTGGCTTGGAAAAAATAAGGTGGATCTCATCCTTTTAGATTATGAAATGCCTGTCACGAGTGGTCCGCAGGTTCTTGAAATGCTTCGGAGCGAGCCGGAAACGAAGTCGATCCCGGTGATGTTCCTTACCGGAAAGGGAGATAAAAACAGCGTTATGGCTGTGCTTGCTTTAAGTCCTGAAGGCTATTTCTTAAAGGGCATAGAAAAGGATGAATTGCTGGAGAAGCTGAATGATTATTTTATGCTCCATAAAGGATAATTGACGGGAGACGGATCTATGTATGAACTGATGCGGGCGAACCAGTTGAATATAATGCTCCTTTTGTGCGGGGCGTGCGTAATCTTGGTTCTGTTACTGGCAATTACAAGATTTCTTGGGAAACAAAGAAAAGCGATATTAATTTTAATGGAATTAATTGCCTTTTTTTTGCTGTGGTTTGACCGGTTGGCATATATCTATGCCGGAGATCCGAGCCAGATAGGATTTGTCATGGTCAGGATCAGTAATTTCGCGGTATTCTTTTTGACCTCATGCATTGTTTTTGGGCTTAATTTATATATAAAATATATATTGAGAAATGATCTCAAGCTTGAAGTACT
>OMRF01000144.1 GCA_900313435.1 uncultured Lachnospiraceae bacterium
CCATAAGAGGCATCATCTCTTCCATGGAGTACCCGCCTTCTGCGGGAAGATACAGGGTCTATATTATTGATGAGGTTCACATGCTCTCAACCGCGGCGTGGAACGCCCTTCTGAAATCTCTGGAGGAGCCGCCGTCTTATGTGATCTTCATCCTGGCGACCACGGAGCTTCAAAAGATCCCCCAGACCATACTTTCACGCTGCCAGCGCTACGAATTTCACAGGATATCGATAGATACCATAAAGGCCCGGCTCCTTGAGCTTACCGAAAGGGAAGGCGTAAAAGCGGAGGATAAGGCGCTTTACGCGATAGCAAAGGCGGGCGACGGCTCCATGCGTGATGCGATCTCGCTCCTGGCTCAGTGCATGGCCTTCTATCTCGGACAGGATCTGACCTATGATAATGTCCTTTCGGTTTTGGGGGCGGTAGATACCTCATTATTCTCGAAACTATTTAACGCAGTGCGTATAGGTGATTCCTCTACGGCTCTTTCCGTGATAGATGAGGTGCTTACTGAGGGGCGCGAGCTTACGCAGTTTTCAGATGACTTCGTGTGGTATCTGAGGAATCTCCTCCTCATAAAAGGAGACGTGGCAGGAGAGGATTTAGTCGGGATCTCCTCCGACAATATGAAGGAACTGAAAGCTGAGGCGCAGGATGTTGATGATGCCATTCTGCTTCGCTATATAAGGGTGATGTCCGCGCTTTCAGACCGGCTTCGGACGGCAGTCCAGAAGCGCGTTGTGACCGAGGTTGCCGTCATCAAGCTCTGCCATCCCGAGATGGAAAAGGACACGGGCTCGCTTCAGGAGCGTATCGTGCGGCTTGAAGAAAAACTTTCCTCCGGCGTATTTATGGCTGCGCCGCAGGGAATGGTCCAGGGAACGGCGGGGGGTTCCGCAGAGCATCTTCCCGCAGTTACAAAGAAGGCTCTCCCCGAAGCGCTTCCCGAGGATATAAAGACCATAGCGGAAAACTGGGATCAGGTAGCAAAGCAGCTTACGGGAGTACTCCGATCCAGCATCAAAGCGGCTATGGCGACTCTGTCGGATGACGAGAAGCAGCTTCTTATCGTATTTAACGAGGAGCAGCAGGTCGCATACAATGTCTTTGCAATGGAGGAGAACAAAAAGCGGCTTGAAGATGTTCTTTCAGGGATAGCGGGAAAGGAAGTTCCGGTTATTTTGAAGCTCGAGGATTCCGGAAAACGCCGTGAGGACGAGTACGAGGATATCATACAGAGATTCGGCAAGGACAGGGGTCTTGAGATTTCAATAGAAAACGATTTTGATGACAATGACTGATTGAAAGGATGAAAAAATGGGCAAGGGACGCGGAGGCTACGGCGGAATGGGCATGGGAATGCCCGGAAACATGAAGAACCTCATGAAGCAGGCACAGAAAATGCAGCAGAAGATGCAGGAGGCACAGGAATCTCTCGCGGAAGCGGAATTCACCGCAGCTGCGGGCGGAAATGCCGTATCGGTGACTGTTTCCGGAACGAAGGAGCTGAAGTCCGTAAAGATATCTCCCGAGGCTCTGGATCCCGAGGATGTTGAGATGCTCGAGGATATGATAGTCGCGGCAGTGAACGAAGCCATGAAGAAGGTAGATGAGGAGCAGGAGAAGCTTACCGGCGGTGTCGGAGCGGATCTTCCTTTCTGAAACTGATGGCATCTGATTATTATTCCAAACAGATATCAAACCTGATAGCGGAGTTCTCGCGGCTTCCGGGCATAGGCGAAAAGACAGCCCAGAGGCTTGCTTTTCACGTCCTTCATATGCCAATCGAGGATGTGAAGCGCTTTTCGGATACCCTCACAAAGGCACGGGAGCAGGTCCGCTACTGCAGCGTCTGCTGCACCCTTACAGACCGCGAGGTCTGTCCTGTATGCGATGATCAAAAAAGAGATCACAAACAGATAATGGTAGTTGAGGACAGCCGCGATATGGCGGCTTACGAAAAGACGCACAAATACGGCGGTGTCTATCACGTACTCCACGGTGCCATCTCCCCCATGCAGGGCATAGGTCCTGCGGATATCAGACTGAAAGAGCTCATGGTCCGCCTTCAGGGCGATGTGGATGAAGTGATAATAGCGACGAATTCCTCCCTCGAAGGGGAGACCACTGCCATGTATATAGCAAAGCTCATAAAGCCTACAGGGATCAAAACTACAAGGATAGCCAGCGGCGTTCCCGTGGGCGGCGAACTCGAATATATCGACGAGGTCACGCTGCTTCGGGCCCTTGACGGTCGGACTGAACTGTAGTTTTAGCATTTTTTACAAAATACAGTAGAATATTAATAATCGTTGTGTTAATATTGAACATGTGTTTTTTCGCGAACGCGTATTTTGCGTTCGTAGAAAAAACCATACAGGGACACTTAACGAACACGAGGCGAAGCCGATGTGTGAGTTTAGTGGCGTCGGAGTATGTTTCTCACGGCTTTTTCAAAGGAGGAGGCACGCAGTGATCGAAGATACCATAAATGCGGTGAAGGAAGCTGAGGCAAAAGCGAGAGATACGGCGGCAAAGGCCCGCGAGGACGCAAAGAATGCGGCTCTGGAGGCCGAGAATTTGGCTCAGAAGATAGCGAGCGAAGCAAAGAATACCGACAAATCCTATTATGACAGCGCTATGGCTTCCGCGAAATCCAAGGCGGACTCCATCATAGAAGATGCGAAGGCAAAGGCCGATTCGGACGCGAAGGCACTCACGGCTGCTGCCGATTCAAAGATCGATAGTGCTGTTAATGAAATAGTTTCACGTATTGCGTAAAACGGAGAAGAACTGATGGCAGTTGTAAAGATGCAGAAACTTTCCGTGTGCGCTTCACGAAAGCACAGGAAAGAGATCCTTGAAGCCCTCCAGAAGACAGGGGCAATGGAGATACGCACAGGAAGCGACCTGCAGCAGGACGATGACGGGATCCTTCATATGGATACCGCGGAGGCCGTTTCCCGCTTCGAAAAGACCGCGGAGTCCTTTGACAAAGCGCTTCAGGTCCTTGCCGGGGTGAAGCCCGAGATCATGAAGGGCGGCGGACTCTTTGGCGGTCCCATGGATATTTCTGAAGAAGAATACGAGGAAGTGATCAAAAAACGGGATTCGCTCCTCGAGGACGCATATGATGTTCTCCGTCTTGAAAAGGAAAGGGCGGAGTGTCATACGGCTATTTCCAAGGACGAGAACCAGATCCTTTCCCTCGCTCCCTGGAAGGCACTTCCCGTTCCCATGAATTTCACAGGCACCCGCGAGACAAAGACCTTTATCGGAACCCTTCCCATGAATGTCGACGAGGCGTCGCTGCTTCAGCTGGTGACGGAAGGGCTTTCAGCAGACGCGCCGGTGTCTTCGGATGTGATATCGGTAAATGGCTCAGATACTGCGGTTTTCGTTATCGCAAAGAATTCCGTTGCGGACAAGGTCTCAGAGAATCTTAGAATTGCAGGCTTTTCAAGACCCTCCTATGTTTCTTCTTATGTTCCCAGTGACGCGGAGGAGATATTAAGGAACGATATCGACGATCAGAATACAAAGATCGCGGAGATCGGGGATGAGATAGAAAAGTCCGTAGAAAAGGCGAGACAGTTCAAGATCGCCTCGGATTATTTTAATACCAGAGCCGAAAAATACAAGATACTCGGGAAGCTTCCCCAGACGGGTCATGTCTTCTTCCTTGAGGGCTGGGTCACGGCGGACAGTGCTCCGAAGATCGAAAAGCTTCTTACCGAGAAGTTCTCCGCTTTTGTTGAGCGCGAGGAGAAGCTTGCCGATGAAACAGAACCCACGGTTCTGAAAAATAACAAATTCGCGTCGAATGTGGAGGGGGTTCTCGCATCCTACGGTCTTCCCCAGCACGGGAAGATAGATCCCACCTTCATCATGTCGATCTTCTACGTATTCTTCTTCGGAATGATGCTTTCCGATGCAGGGTACGGACTTGTCATGGCAGTGCTGTGCCTCGTTATCCTCATCAAGAAGAGAAAGACGATGTCGGACGGTATGAAGAAGTTCATCTCATTATTCTTCTTCTGCGGTCTCTCTACTATATTCTGGGGAGCCATGTACGGCGGCTTCTTCGGAAATCTCATCGATACCATCGCAACCACCTTCTGCGGCTACACCGGACCGCAGATCATTCAGCCGCTCTGGTTCGATCCCATGACAAACCCGATGCAGCTCCTTATCTACTGCATGCTCTTCGGTGTGATCCATCTCTTCACGGGTCTTGCGATAAAGGGTGCCCAGTATCTGAAGGATCACGATGTGGTCGGTTTCCTCTGCGATGTCTGCGCGTGGTATGCGTTCTTGATCGGGCTCATCCTTATGCTCCTTCCTTCGGACCTCTTCAAGGGAATCTCCGGAATGGAATTCAATTTCCCTCCGATAGTCGGGGAGATCGCGAAGTGGATGACTATCGTCGGCATGGTGGTGATCGTGCTGATGAGCGCGAGGGGCAAGAAGAATTTCGGCCTTCGTATCGCCCTCGGTGCTTACGATATATACGGGATCACATCCTGGCTTTCAGATGTGCTTTCGTATTCAAGGCTTCTGGCCCTCGGTCTTGCTACCGGCGTTATCGCGAACGTTGTCAATATGATGGGCGCGATGTTCGGCGGCGGCGGAGGCTTCGGTGTGGTGATATTCATATTGGTAATGATCCTTGGCCACACCCTGAATATTGCTATCAACGCTCTCGGAGCTTATGTCCACACGAACAGGCTTCAGTACGTTGAGTTCTTCAGTAAGTTCTATGACGGCGGAGGCATTGACTTTAAGCCGTTTAAGACAGCAAACAAATTTACACAAATTAAGGAGGAAAGGTAAAAATGAGTACAGGTATGGCGTTGGCGCTTCTCGGCGCAGCTCTCGCAACGATCGGAGGAGGAATCGGCTCCGCGTGGGGTACAGGAATGGCCGGACAGGCTGCGGCGGGTGTTACCGCAGAGGATCCCAGCCAGTTCGCGAAGGTTCTTATCCTTCAGCTTCTTCCCGGTACGCAGGGTATCTACGGTCTGCTCGTAACCTTCATCACGCTTTCAAGGATCGGCGTGCTCGGCGGCGAGGCTATTACCGATACGAACACAGGCTGGATGTATCTTTTCGCATGCCTTCCTATCGCGATAGTCGGACTTGTATCCGCTTATCATCAGGGCAGGACATCCGTAGCGTCCGTGGGTATAGTAGCAAAGAAGCCCGATCAGTTCGGTAAGGCTATGCTCTTCCCGGCAATGGTTGAGACCTACGCGATCCTCGCGCTTCTCATCTCCATTCTTGCTGTTACCAACATTGGATGATTATTTAGGAGCTACTAAATGTCAGGAATCGAAAATATAACACGCGAGATCCTGCAGGAAGCTGAAGAGAGTGCGGCGTCGGAACTTCAGGAAGCAAAAGCAAAGGCTGATGAAGTTGTCGAGAAGGCCAGGGAAGAAGCGTCCGAGCTTTCAGTGAAGGCACACGCGAAGGCAGATGCCGACGCGAAGGCTTATGTTGAGCGCGCTTACGCAGAGGCTGAGTCCTATTCAAAGAGGGCGGTGCTTCTGGCAAAGAGCGAGATCATCAAGAGTGTGCTTTCAAAGGCGAAGGAAAAATTCCTTTCTGCCGCGCCGGCGGATTATTTTGCCAAGCTTTTGTCTCTCGTAGAAAAGTCCGTAATGAAGGGCGACGGAGAGATGATCCTTTCGGCAAAGGACAAGGCGCGTATTCCTTCCGATTTTGCTGCAAAGGCAGATGCCGCGGCAAAGAAGGCGGGTGGAAGCCTCAAGCTTTCTTCGGAAACAGCAGATATCTCAGGAGGTTTTATCCTCCGTTATGGCGGGATAGACATAAACTCATCCATAGACGCCATTATGAACGACAGGCAGACTGAATTCGAGGATGCTGTAAGACAGGCACTCTGGCCCGAGAATTAAAGGAGACTGCGATGGGAGAAAATTATACATTCGCCGTCGCGAGGATCCGCGTGCTTGAAAAGGGTCTGCTGACGGACGCTGACATCGCGCAGATGGCTACGATGAAGGATGATGAGGCAGTGGTCTCCTTCCTTACAGACAGGGGCTGGGGCGATGAAAACAGCGGAAAGGACGCATCAAAGGTGCTTGCCGCAGAATCGGTGAAGCTGGACAGGCTGATCCGTTCATTGGGCGTGTCCGATGATATCATGAATATCCTTTCCATACCGCAGGTCTACCACAATCTGAAGACCGCGGTGAAGGACATCGCGACAGCAGGAGACAGCTTTTCCGTCTACTATGACATTCCGGGAGCCGAGGCAAAGACTTACCTTGACATATTACGGGACAAGAGATGGAAGGATCTGCCGGAAAATATGCGCATTCCCGCGGAGACGGCTCTGGACGCGATGCTTAAAAACCACGACGGTCAGCTTTCCGATGTCATCATAGACCGTGCCTGCCTCGATGAGATGGCGGCGGTCGCGAAGAAAACGAAGTACAAGATCCTCAGGAATTATCTTCAGAAGAGGGTACTCGTTACGGATGTAAAGATCGCTGTCCGTGGCGCGCGCACCGGAAAGAGCTTCGACTTCATCAAAAAGGCGCTTTCGCCGGTGAAGGGGATAGATACCGACAATCTCGCAAGGGCGGCATCCGAGAGCGACGAGGCTCTCATCAATTATCTTTCTGAGCATTCGATGGGAGAAGGCGCGGACGCGCTGAAGGTATCCATCACGGAATTCGAAAAATGGTGCGACGACTCCATTACGGAATCGCTGCGTCCGGAAAAGATGAATCCGTTTACCATAGGTCCCATCGTGGCTTATTATCTCGGAAGGACAAATGAGATAAAGGCTGTCCGCGTGCTCATTACGGCAAAGAAGAATGGCTTTCCCGAGGAAGCCGTGAAAGAAAGGGCAAGGCGGATGTATGGATAAGATCTGTGTTGTCGGCGACCGCGATTCGATATACGGCTTCGCGGCGCTTGGTCTTGATACTTATTATTCAAGCGGAGACAGTGACGAGGACGGAAAGCTGATAAAGCGCCTCGCAGGCGGCGATTACGGCATTATCTATATCACGGAGGCGGTAGCTGCCGAGCTTTCGGAGGTGCTTGCCGAGTATGAGGAATCCGTATTCCCGGCGATAATAGAGATCCCCGGAGTGAGCGGAAATACAGGCGCAGGCATAGCCGGCGTCAAGAAATCCGTTGAAAAGGCAGTAGGCTCGGACATTTTGTTCGGACACGAGGAATGAGACCCGGCGAGTGCGGTCATTGGCCAGCACGAGCTTAATGTTTGATAGAAGCAAAAAACCTCAAAACAGGAGGAGATGAAATTGGCTAAAGGAGTAATCAAAAAGGTCGCCGGACCGCTGGTCATCGCATCCGGCATGCGCGACGCGAACATGTACGACGTCGTCAGGGTAAGCTCGGAGAGGCTTATCGGCGAG
>OMRF01000145.1 GCA_900313435.1 uncultured Lachnospiraceae bacterium
GATGGAAGGATCATGGAGTTTACGATTAGGCTGAACTAAAAAAAGGGGGGTACAGATATGGCTGATCAAAAAGCAATGGAGCGTTATAATGAGTGGATTACTAACCTTTCCGAAAATGATCCCTTGCGAAAAGAGCTTCTTTCAATAAAGGACGATGATGATGAGATCAACGAGCGATTCGGAGAGGAAATGACCTTCGGGACCGCGGGCCTTCGGGGGAAGCTTGGGGCAGGCACGGGCTATATGAACCGCGTCATCATAGAGCGTGTGACAAAAGCGCTTTCAAACTGCATTATCGATGAATTTGTAAAAAATGGAAACAAGGATGAAAGGGAGCGGCCCTCCTGCGTCATCGCCTATGATCCGAGACATTACTCAAAGGATTTTGCTTCTCTTTCGGCATCGATTCTTTCGCGCCATGGCATCATAGCCTATACCTTTGAGGATATCAGACCGACTCCGGAGCTGGCCTTTCTCATAAGAAACCTTCATGCAGATGCGGGCATCAATATCACAGCTTCCCACAATCCCAAAGAATACAACGGTTACAAGGTCTACTGGTCTGACGGTTGTCAGATAAGCGGAGAGATCTCAAAAAGGATCGCGGCGGAAATAGAAAGGCTTCCTTATCCTCTGCATGAGGAGGATCACAATCTCCTTTCGGAAGAAAAGGAATCAAGCCTCATCACTTACCTGGGTGAAAAGGAGGACAGAGCCTATCTTGACAGGATAGAGGCGCTTGCTGTTCATGAAGGTGATGAGCTTGACCTTGCGATGCCCCTTGTCTATACGCCCTTAAACGGCGCCGGGGCTGTTCCCTTTGAAAGGATGCTTAAAGACAGGGGTTTCACAAATTATCATATCGTGGAAGAACAAAAAGGTCCCGATCCGGATTTTTCATCCGTAGGCTATCCGAATCCCGAGGACCCGAAGGCCTTCAGACTCTCTGAGGAGCTTGGAGCAAAGACTGGTGCGGAGGTGCTCCTTGCCACAGATCCGGACTCCGACCGCTTCGCGATCGAGGTGAGAAAGCCAGACGGAGGGACTTATCTTCCACTGAACGGAAATCAGACGGGATATATATTACTTGATTATATCCTGTCCGGAAGAAAGGAGCGAAATGAAGATGCGGCGCACCCTGCAGTGGTGCGTTCCATAGTGACGTCTCCACTCGGGGACATTATCGCAAAAAGGTACGGCGTTGCTATGTTTGAAGCCTTAACCGGCTTTAAGAATATATGCGGGACTATCCCGATTATGGAGGAGAACGGCTATTCCTATGTCTTCGGCTGGGAGGAGTCTGTGGGCTACGCAGCCTGCGCCGACATCAGGGACAAAGACGGGATCAGCGCCGGAATGCTTGTTTCCGAGGCTGCGGCCTATTACAGGAAAAACGGCGGCACGCTTTATGGTGCCCTTATGGATATCTATGAGAAAAACGGTTTCGTGAACGAGGAGGAACCCTTCATCATCAAAGAGGGGCTGAAGGGCAAGGCTGAGATAGCCTCTATGATGGATCATCTCAGAAAGGAACCCTTTTCGGAAGTTGCCGGGATCAGGGTAGAAAAGGTGACTGATTACAGTACTCCCGTTGAGATAAAAGTCGGTGAAGATACTTCCTATCTTCTTGAAAGCTCAAACGTGCTCCGCTTCGATCTTTCAGGCGGCTCGCGTTTCTTCGTCCGTCCTTCCGGAACGGAGCCGAAGATCAAATTTTATTTCTACGCCTTCGGTGAAAGTTTAAAAGACGCCGCAGAAAAAAATGCGGCGGTGAAGGAAGAAGTGTTGCGCTTCTTCGGATAAAATGGACCCCCGGGACAGTCCCGGGGGTCCATTGTCTAACAAAACACCATATCTGTCGTGAATTATCTGACAATTCCCTTATTTTGTAGATGACAAATCCTATAGCAGGTGTTATAGTGTATATGAATAAATGGCGATAGTGCGCGCTGCCGTTATGAAAAAAGGAGATTTTCATACGGAGGAGCAGCCCGGGGATATGGATATTCCCGCATTTCGCCCTCATTCGACAGATTGAAAAATCCGCCCTCGCGCCGTTCAAAGGAGAGAATAGCGCAATTTCAGGGAAGAAAGGAGGGGTGTTCTTGTGTCGAAGATAGATAATGCATATCAATATTTCCTTGCCACTTACGGCAAGTCCCTTGGCGCAAACAAATACGATACGCACAAGAGGAGCGAACTGCGCGACGTCTATAGCCGCATGGTCCGCGTCAACAAGAATGCCCCGCTGTACAAGATAGATTTTACCGGCGATGTAAAGAACTTCGCGATAGATCTGAAGGAACAGTCCAGGGCTGCGCAGAATGTTGTCTCTTCACTTTCCTCTGATGACGGGAACATCGAATCCGTCTTTTACAAGAAGACTGCCGTTTCTTCCAATGAGGGCGCAGTCAAGATCAAATATATCGGCGGCGAGGATGTGGATTCCGGCACGAACTTTACTGTGGGAGTAAAGAAACTCGCAAAGCCCCAGGTCAATACCGGCGCTTACCTTCCGGCTCAGGGACGGGACTTTGAGGAGGGCTCTTATTCCTTTGACCTGAATTCGAACCACAAGTCCTATGAATTCCAGTTCAACGTGAACTATGGAGATACCAATAATGTTGTCCAGGCGAAGATCGCCCGCCTTGTGAACTCCTCCAATGTGGGACTGAACGCGGCGGTTGTCAGAGACGGGAAGGGAAATACCGCGCTCCAACTCGTCTCAAAGAACACCGGTCTTTCAGATGATGAAAACGAGCTGTTTTCGATACAATCGGGAAACTCCTGGAACGAGGTGAAGAAGCTCGGTATTGCGAACACTTCGCAGCCTGCTTCAAATTCCGAGTTCACCCTGAACGGTTCCGAGCACAGCTCCCTCGCGAACACCTTTACTATCAACCGTGATTTCGAGATCACCCTCCTTGACACGACTCCGGAGGAGAAGCCTGCCCGTATCGGTTTCAAGCCGAATACGGAGGCCATCGCAGATTCCGTTGAAGATCTGATCACGAGCTACAACGGCTTCATCGCGGTGGGCGAAAAATATCGCGGCAAGCACACGAACAATCAGCTTTTGAACGAGGTGCACGGCATCAGCAGAAACCGCGCAGAGGATCTTCGTGGCATCGGGATCGATGAAAATGAAGACGGTACATTAACTCTTGACAGAAAGAGATTAGCATCCGCTGTCGGTCCTGCCGACGCGAAGAAAACCTTCAAGATACTGAACCGCTTCAAAGAAGACCTCTCGAGGGAGGCGAACAAGACCTCCGTGAATCCTTTGAATTATGTTGACAAGGTCACTGTAGAATACAAGGATCCGAAGAATGTGTTTACCGCGCCTTACGCTTCGAGCGTATATTCCGGACTCCTTCTTGACCTTTCTCTCTGA
Source organism: uncultured Lachnospiraceae bacterium (assembly GCA_900313435.1). Lineage (GTDB taxonomy): Bacteria > Bacillota > Clostridia > Lachnospirales > Lachnospiraceae > RUG306. Next base: position 3,395 of record OMRF01000145.1, read on the forward strand.
TAAAATATGAACCCTATTTTGATCGTAACGATAATCATATCGGCTATTGTCGCATTCTACTTTATACTCTGCGCCATTCTTTCCCGTATGATCAGCTTTCCCAAAAAGCATACATACGAAGAAGCTGTAGAATATGAAAAGACCGCAGGCAACTGGGGAGATTATGATTCCTTTAAAAAGGAACCATTTATTCTCCCTTCTTTTGATGGGTATGAGCTTCACGCGCTTTTCATCCCGTCTGACACCCCTTCCAAAAAATTTGTTATCATCTCCCACGGCTGGACTTATCTGAAGACCGGCAGCGTGAAGTATGTGAACCTCTTTCACTCAATGGGCTTTAATGTGATCACCTATGACAACCGCGGCCACGGCGAGAACAAAAAGTTCCCCTGCTCAATGGGTTACCGGGAATCAAAGGATCTTCTTTTGATGATCGACCATGTTACAAAAAAATACGGGCCGGAAGTTTTGGGACTTCACGGTGAATCAATGGGATCGGCCATATCCGCCATCGCGCTTAAAGAAAAGCCGCCCGTAAACTTTGCGATACTGGACTGCGGCTACTCTGATCTAAAAAGGCTCTTAAAGGAGATCATAAACAAGACTGCCAGGGCTCCGCTGTTCTTATATCACGGTATTACCCTGATGTCGAAACTTCTCCACGGCTTCTTTATAGGACAGGTGTGTCCGATCGATTCGATGAAGGATAATGAGATACCAATCTGCTTCATTCACGGAGCTGCCGATGATTTCATTTCCCCGGTGCATTCAGAACGCATGAATAAGGCGTGCCGCGGCTATTCAGAACTTCATTTCATTGAGGGGGCCGGTCATGCTATGTCACTTGATACGTCAAGGAAAGAATACTATGATATAGTGAAGAGATTCATTTTAAAGGTCCTGTGACAAAAGGCAAAAGTGAGGGTAATTTAAATGCGACACAAATGGAAATTGTTTGCCATCGCGGCAGTTTCAGTAATGCTCTTTAGCACATCCTGCGGTTTGGCAAAAAGCGGAGCTACTGTCTCATCATCAAAGGAATCATCCTCGTTCAGCAACTCGCCTACAGGTTTACCGTTAACAAAGGCATTATCAGCTTTAGCATCATCGTCATCTTCAGCATCATCGTCATCTTCAGCATCAACGTCAACTTCAGCATCAGCGTCAACGTCAACTTCAGAATCTTCCGCCTCTTCATCTTCTTCAAAAGAAGCAAAGTCCTCCTCATCTGAGGCAACATCAAAGACACAAGGTCATTCGCCTGACCCTGTGGGTTCGGTAATAAGAGAACCAGTCATTACAGATGCCATGAGGGCTCTTTCAAACAA
>OMRF01000380.1 GCA_900313435.1 uncultured Lachnospiraceae bacterium
TCCTTCGCTTAGCTCGGAGTAAACGACCATTCATACACAAAGAACGACAGTGACGATAAAACGGATTAAAGGAGGGAACGACATGGGTTACAAAGAGACTTACGAGGCATGGCTTTCGGATCCTTATTTTGACGAGGGGACGAAAAAAGAGCTGGAAGCGCTGCGTGGCAATGAGAAGGAAATCGAGGAACGGTTTTATACAGACCTTGAATTCGGTACGGCCGGCCTCCGCGGGGTCATCGGCGCGGGAACCAACCGGATGAACCTTTACACGGTGCGGAAAGCGACCCAGGGACTGGCAAACTATATTCTGAGTGTGGGGACCGAGGCGCAGGGCGTCGCCATTTCTTACGATTCCAGACATTTCTCTCCGGAGTTTGCGGATGCTGCGGCACTGTGTCTGGCTGCAAATGGGATCAAGGCATACGTGTTTGAATCCCTTCGGCCGACCCCGGAGCTTTCCTATGCTGTCAGAAAGCTTCACTGCACGGCAGGGATCAATGTAACCGCGAGTCACAACCCTGCAGAATACAACGGATACAAGGTCTACTGGGCGGATGGCGCACAGATCACGCCGCCGCATGACACGGGCATTATGGCGGAAGTCCGAAAGGTGACGGACTGGTCCACCGTGAAGACCATGGAGCTTGCAGATGCGAAGGCAAAAGGGCTCTATCAGGTCATCGGAGAAGATGTTGACGCCCCCTATCTGGAGGAGATCAAGCGTCTCATCCTGCGTCAGGACTGCATCGATCAGATGGCGGACAATCTGACGATCGTTTACACGCCGCTGCACGGCACCGGAAATATCCCGGTCCGCCGCGTGTTGAAGGAGATCGGCTTCAAGCATGTTTACGTCGTACCGGAGCAGGAGAAGCCGGACGGCGATTTCCCGACTGTGGGTTACCCGAATCCGGAGACGGAAAAAGCCTTTGAGCTCGGCGTGAAGCTCGGAAAAGAGAAGAATGCGGATCTGATCCTGGCGACGGATCCGGATGCGGACCGCCTGGGCGTTTATGTCAAAGATGCGAAGACCGGCGAGTATCATCCGTTGACCGGCAATATGTCCGGCTGTCTCATTGGCGAATATATCCTGAGCCAGAAGAAGGAAAAGGGGCAGATCCCGCAGGACGGCGCTTATATCCGGTCCATTGTGACGACGACAATGGCAGATGCCATTGCAAAGGCATACGGGATTCGGTTGATCGAGGTGTTGACCGGTTTCAAATATATCGGCCAGCAGATCCTGCAGTTTGAAGAGAGTGGCAAGGGCACGTATCTCTTCGGTATGGAGGAGAGCTACGGGTGTCTGCCCGGCACCTACGCAAGGGATAAGGATGCGGTAGCGGCCTCCATGTTCCTCTGTGAAGCGGCGGCTTATTACAAGACAAAGGGTATGACGCTCTGGGATGCGATGCTCGAGATGTATGAGAAATACGGCTATTATCAAGAGCATGTGGAGTCCATTGAGCTGAAAGGCATGGAGGGACTTGCGAAGATCAAGGAGATCATGACCGTGCTGCGTGAGGAAGCGGTGCAAACGATCGGAGACTACAAGGTGACGGTGATGCGCGACTACCAGAAGGATTGTGTCACGGATCTTGTGACTGGCAAGACCACGCCGACCGGTCTTCCTAAGGCAAATGTACTCTATTACGAACTCACGGATGCTGCATGGGTTTGCGTCCGCCCGAGCGGTACGGAACCGAAGATCAAACTCTACATCGGCACCCGCGGAAACTCCTTTGATGACGCGCAAAACAAGACGTCGGCATTGACAAAGGACGTCCTGGCAATGATCGAGGAAGTTAAATCTCGATAAAATAGCGATATATCAACGTTTTTCGCTTGACAAACATTTCCAAAACAAGTATAAATATACAGTAATCACGAACGACTTTATTAGGAGGTTTTTGAACATGAACAAAGCAGAATTGGTATCGGCGATCGCTGATAAGACTTCCCTTTCCAAGAAGGACGCGGAAGCATCGATCAAAGCATTCACCGAGGTTGTTGCAGAAGAGCTGAAGAAGGGTGAGAAAGTACAGCTTGTTGGTTTTGGTACGTTCGAAGTATCCAAGAGAGCAGCAAGAGTCGGCCGTAACCCGCAGACCGGCAAAGAGATGAAGATTCCGGCATCGAAGGCGCCGAAGTTCAAAGCTGGCAAGGCTCTGAAGGATTCCATCAACTAACAGACAGTTTGGAAACAGAAAAAAGCCGTCGGAGATTTCCGGCGGCTTTTTCTTTTTTGGAAAAAGGGGTTAAGATTCAAAAAGTAAAAACCGATATAATTTTTGGAGAATGCCAAAAGGAGTGTAGCATGAGACTGGACAAGTTTTTGAAAGTATCCCGCTTGATCAA
>OMRF01000373.1 GCA_900313435.1 uncultured Lachnospiraceae bacterium
AGAGAAGTCCTGTGCTATCTCTTTTGAGCGAAGGAAGGCAAGATCCATAAGTTGAGTGTTTGAGACGAGTGGGGTAAGCCCGTTTGCGACACGCTCTTTGTTGATGTTTGCAAGGACAGCGTCCTTTACGTGTATCCACCGGCCAAATGATATGCTCTCATCAAAGGGATCTTTTCCGGGACCCGCCGCGTAGAGCCTTATACCCTCACGGCTCCAGCCTATTTCGGTCCCGAGCCACTCATCCTCCGCAGGGTCTGTAGTATAATTATGAGTTCCGGTCACAGCGTAGGGCGAGTATTCCCTGTATATAGGGATCGTCTTGTTGTCATCGGAATAAAAGGCTATTCCTTCGTCTCTCCAGCCGAGTCCGACGAGCCAGCGGTATTCAACGCGGTCAAGGGTATAAAAGTGGTCTCCGGCATTCGGATTATAGACCCTGTATACCGGAGAAGAGGATTTCCTGGGGGACATCCAGCCCGCGCCCTCGTAGAGCCATCCTACTGAAGATATATGTGCCGCTTCTTCTTCGTTTGTCGTATAAAAATGCTCGCCCGAGTTCTTATTGTACATGCGGAATACGGCGACAGTGTCTTCAGAAGACGAAGTATCCTCGTCTGAAGCCGCGAAAACATGCGCATTGGATATCGAAAGCGCTGCGATCAGCGCAAAGACAAAAAAGGCTTTCTTTTTTCCTTGAAAATGCCGTGAAGTCATTAAAACTGCTCTCCGTCAAAAAACTTGAAGTTATCCTAAACTTCGTTTAATATAGCACAAGGTTTTTTTTTTGAAAGTAAGGAAGTGCGATTTGGAAAAGAAACTGAAGACCGATATGACGGCCGAGGATTACATGATGAACTTCCTCGATGAGGATGATTTCGCATTAAAATACGAGATCCTTGAGAATATGGAAGGGATTGAAGGCATCACCGACATCATTATCGATAATATGGCATCCTCCCTGGATTTCGTTATCAAGGAAGGGAATATTGAATCCCGCTTTGAAGAGTTAAAGCGCTGCGTCCGTACAAGAGCAAAATACGAGACCTTAAGGCTTAGAAAATAAAGTTCTGCCCGTTAATCGAAATTTGGTGGAAGTCCGTTTTTCGCCAGATTTGAGTTGTGATAATCCTTGTCGTAGGTCACTTCCCTTTTGAAAAAGGGTACGCTCTTCATATCAAAGGCCTTGGCGGCGTTTCCTGATTCAAATTCGATCTCACCCATTACGAGGGGAAAGAGCTCGCCCTCGAAGATGTCAAAGTCTATATGGAGCGATGTTCCCTCGATCGGGATGAAATAGCGTTTTTTCCTTATGGGGGGATTGTCGGCCTTTTGGAGGAGATGAAGATATGCTTCTTCTGTCAGAGGAAGGTTAACTTCCTCCCTTTCCATGAGTCCCTTTGATTTGTAGGTCAGAAAGTATTCATCCCCCTCGCGTCTGGCCCTTATCACGGGCTCGGAGCAAAGGTAAAATTGCTCCAGTTCCTTCATCTTGTAAGAGGAGATGTTTTCGGGTATACTTGAGAGAAATTTGCGTTCGATCTCCATGGCGCTTTACTCCTATCTTTTTTTATAATAATAGCACATTTTGGAGGTATTAATGAACAGGATCCTTATCTTTATGGCAGAAGGAGTGGAAGAGGTTGAGGCCTTAACGGTCGTGGACCTTCTCCGCCGCCAGAAATGTGACATAGATATGGTCACGATAAATGACAGCCGCCTTGTCACAGGATCGCACAATATCATATTTTCCGCTGACAAGAGCATCACAGAGGCTGATTTAGGGTCATATGATGTCCTTGTGATCCCGGGAGGGCTTAAGGGCACCCAGAATCTCAAGCAGGAGCCTGTGGTCTTAAATACCATCAGGGATTTTGACGCGGCGGGAAAGCTGATCTGCGCTATCTGCGCGGGTCCCACCGTACTTGCGGCGGCAGGGATCACAAACGGGAGAAACATCTCTTCATATCCCGGAACGGAAGAGGACTTAAACGGCGGCATCCCGCATCCCGAAAAAGAGGTTTCCGTTGACGGGAATATAATAACAAGCCGCGGTCTCGGAACAGCGATCCCCTTTGCGCTTTCCATCATAGAATATCTCTTTGGCAAAGAAGCCGCTGAGGAGATGCAAAAGAAAATAGTTTATAATGTCACTGGCTGACTATTTTATTATTAAGAGAGGACAAAAAAAGAACAAATGAAAGTATCAGTAGAAAATCTTGAGCACAACATGGCGGTCCTTACGGTTGAAGTACCGGAGGATGTAGTGGAAGAAGCGCTTCAGAAGGCTTATCTTTCCGAGAGGAAGAGGATCAGTGTTCCCGGCTTCAGGAAGGGAAAGGTTCCGAGGCAGCTGATAGAAAAGATGTACGGCCCCGCGGTCTTTTACGAGACAGCCGGCAACTACATGATAGATAATGAATATCCCAAGGCCTATGATGAGTGCGGCCTTGACATAGTTTCATCTCCCGATATCGAGGTCACCCAGATCGAGAAGGGAAAGCCCTTCATATTTACGGCAAAGGTCGCTGTAAAGCCCGAAGTGACCCTCGGAAAGTACAAGGGGATCGAAGTTACAAAGGTAGATACATCCGTCTCCGACGAAGAGGTTCAGAAAGAGATCGATGATGAACTCAAAAAGAACGCCCGCATAGTCGAAAAAGACGGTCCCGCCGCCCTTTCGGATTCAGTTATCATTGATTTTGAGGGCTTCATCGACGGAGTGCCCTTTGATGGTGGAAAGGCCGAAAATCACGAGCTTGAGCTTGGAAGCCATTCCTTCATCGATACCTTCGAGGATCAGATCGTCGGCAAGAGCGTGGGAGATGAGTTTGATGTTAATGTGACCTTCCCCGCCGAATACCATGAAAAGTCACTTGCAGGAAAGCCCGCGGTATTTAAGGTTAAGCTTAATGAAGTAAAAGCGCATGAGCTTCCCGAGCTTGATGATGAATATGTAGCCGACACCACGGAATTTGATACTGTAGCGGATTACAAGAAAGATATCAAAGACCGCCTCACAAAGCAGAAGGAGGATCACGCGAAGGGGCAGAAGGAGGATGAAGCTGTAGAAAAGCTTGTTGCAGACTCCTCAATGGACATCCCCGATGCCATGATAGATTTCGAGACCGATCACGAGCTTCGTGATTATTCATATTCTCTGAGCCGCAGCGGCCTGAAACTCTCGGATTATCTTAAGTTCACAGGTGAGACTGTGGATTCCATCAGAAGCAGGATCAGACCCAACGCGAAGAGGAGGATAGAATCCTCACTGGTTCTCGAAGCCGTTGCGAAGGCAGAGGGCTTTGAGGCGAATGATGACGACGTTGATGAAAAGCTGAAGGAGACCGCCGAGAGGAACGGACTGACCCTTGAAGAGATCAAGGAGAATGTCTCCGAAAGCGAGAGAAATACTATGAAGAGGCAGATAGTGATAGAGAAGGCGATAGACTTTATCCTTGAAAACGCGAAGGAGAAGGCGCCTTCAAAGAAGAGCAAAAAGGAAAGCAAAGATAAGGCGGAGGTATAAGACATGGCGACAATTCCTTATGTCATCGAGCAAAATTCCAGAGGGGAGAGATCCTATGACATTTACTCCCGGCTTTTAAAGGACAGGATCATCTTCCTTTCCGAGGAAGTTAATAATGTCACGGCGTCCCTTATCGTGGCACAGCTTCTTTTCCTTGAGTCCGAGGATCCGGGAAAGGACATCCATCTTTACATCAATTCACCCGGTGGTGAGGTGAATTCCGGCTTTGCCATCTATGACACCATGCAGTATGTGAAATGCGATGTTTCCACTATCTGCGTGGGCCTCGCCGCTTCAATGGGAGCCTTCCTTCTGGCGGGAGGCACCAAGGGAAAGCGCTTTGCCCTTCCAAACGCGGAGATCATGATCCATCAGCCCTCCGGCGGCGCCAGAGGACAGGCTACCGAGATTGAGATAGCCGCGAAGAATATCCTTCGTACAAAGCAGCGCCTGAATGAGATCCTTGCGCAGAATACCGGAAAGCCCATCGATGTGGTAGCGCAGGACACCGACAGGGATCACTTCATGACAGCCGAAGAGGCTCTTGAATACGGTCTCATCGACCAGATAGTGAAGAAGAGGGAAGAGACCGGCGACGACAAGAAGTCAAAAGAAAAAAAAGAGGATAAAAAAGATTAATGAAGAATCATGAAGCAGTCCGCTGCTCCTTCTGTGGCAAGCCCCAGGGGCAGGTCAGAAAACTTATAGCAGGACCCGGCAATACCTTTATCTGCGATGAGTGCGTAGAGATATGCATGGAGATCCTTGAGGAGGAGCTTGATATCGAACCGGTGGAGACCCCCATGGAGGTTGTTCCCGA
>OMRF01000123.1 GCA_900313435.1 uncultured Lachnospiraceae bacterium
TTCATTTTATCGGGCAATGATCCTTAATGGGTATCTTCTGAAGCTTGATCTTCCTGAGATCCGGGAACTGCTTCGCCTGATGAAGAAACTGAGCAACAATGTCAACCAGATCGCAAAGCGAATGAATGAACACGGCTCGATCTACGATACCGAGATTGATGAGATCCTTGAAGGTCAGAAAGAGCTTAGGACCATTCTAAACACGATACTTACCAAACTCGAACACCCCAATGAATGGAGGGAATAAAGATGATGAAGCGAATGATCCGGGTCTCCATAATGCCTTTTATGCTGCTTGCTCGCCTGACGCTTGGTATTGCGGCGGTCATCGCTTCCATTGCCTCTGCTGTGATCGGGCTGACCGTTTCCGTGTTCATCATTCTGTCTGTTATTGAGTTTGCGATCGGTTACTGGCAGAACGGCATCGCATTCATGGCGCTGGCGCTCCTGGCAAGCCCCATCGGACTTCCAATGATAGCAAACTTTCTATTGGACCGAATGGATCATATACTCGGCTTCTTTGAAGGACTTCTGTGCTGAATAATAGATTTATCGGCGGCGGTTTGTGTCAATAACACAGATCGCCGCTTGTCTTTTTTTGGGGAGGAAAACCATGGCAACAACAAGAATCATGCCGCTGCATATCAGTAAAGGGAAAAGCGCGGGCAAATGTATTGGAGAACGACTGGATTATATTATGAATCCGGACAAAACAGAATCCGGGAATCTGATTTCCTCGTTTGCATGTGCGCCGGAAACTGCAGACATCGAGTTCATGCTCTGCCGCAGTGAATATCTCATGAAAACAGGGCGGGATATTTCCAATGAGATTATCGGCTATCATATCCGCCAAGCCTTCAAGCCGGGCGAGATCACACCGGATGAGGCCAATCGGATCGGCAAAGAGTTGGCGTCAAAAATCTCAAATGACGCGTACGCTTATATCGTGGCGACGCATACCGACAGAAAGCATATCCACAACCACATCATTATGTGTTCTTATCCATTAGACGGTGATCACAAATACAGGGATGTAAAACGTTCCGCTAAAGACCTTATGCGCCTGAGCGATGAACTATGCCGGGAAAATGGATTGTCCATCGTATCCGATCCGCAAGGCAAAACCGTGACCTATGACAAGTGGCTGGGCAGCAAAAAGAAGTCAACAGGCCGCGACTATCTCCGTATGGCCATTGATGCTGCGCTGCGCTTGAACCCGGACGGCTTTGACGCATTGATGCAACTGATGGAAGAAGCGGGCTGCAGGATAAAACGCAGTGCGCAAATCGCTATCCAACCGCCGAACGGAAAACGCTATATCAGGCTTGACACGCTTGGAGACGGATACTCAGAGGACGCGTTAAGGAAAAAGCTTGAAGGCCATCTGGTCCATATTCCCAAAGTCCCCAGGAGTGATTATACCGAAAGCCAAGTCAAACTCCTTATTGATATCGAAGCCAGGATGCGTGCGGGAAAAGGCAAAGGCTATCAGGTCTGGGCTGAGCGGCACAACATCGACGCAAAAGCCCAGTCAGTCATTTACCTGAAAGAGAATCATATCGGTTCGAAAGATGAATTGGAAGAGCGAATTCAGTTGCTTTCCTCCGAGCAAAATGAACTGAGATCATCAATTCGTGAAAACCAAAACCGTATGAAAGAGATCAGCCGGCTTCGCCGTGCCATTCGCAATTATTGCCGTACGAAAGATGTCTACACACAATACCGCGAATCCGGATGGTCGCCAAAGTTCTATAACGAACATCGCCGGGATATCGAAACCCATAAAGAAGCCCAGGCAGTCTATTCTTCTCATGAAGGAACGATGCCTTCCATAAAACAGCTCAACGCTGAATATGAAGATCTTATCAAACTGAATGCTCATGACCGTGCAGAAATGAACGATTTAGATCCAGAACTGACAACGCTGAAAAATATCCGATATAATCTCGATGTTCTTGACCGAGACTTCCTTCCCGAGTCGAAACCGATTCACCGGACTATTCAGGAAGAGCGATAACAAAAGCCCTATGCCCGTATCTGTGCCTTAGCGCTTCGGACATAGGGCCTTTTTTATTTTTGGGGGCGTAAGCCCGGCCGTCGGATATCGCAGGAAGCCGACACAACCTCAGAGCTTTGCTCTGGGCATCAGGGGCTTGGGGGCGGAGCCTACCAACAAGCGCATGACGTTTGTAAACGGAATGCCCTGCTTGCGAGAATTATACCGAACTCAGTATACTTTCTTTTTCCTCAGGGGCCGATAATATTAAACATGTCATCATTAGTGCAGCAATACTCAAGCTGAGCCTCCGCCCATCGGATAAAAATATCATACATGTGAGCGATTTCGAGCCTTCGTTCCCTGATAATTTCTTTTCGTCCCGCAGGAGATTTTTCCCTGGGGTCACATTTATCGCTGTAATCAAGAGCATAGAAATCGGCTTTCTCAAGATACTGTTCGAGAACTTCCAGTTTCTCGCCGGTATACAGTAACGTCCGCATCTCGGCAATGCGATCTTTGATCTCTCTCAGCATTTCCGCCGGGATATGATTCGCCTGATAATACCGGTCGTTAATGTATGGATACCTTTCCTCAAAAAACGGAAGTATAAAAGACGCCACCTCTTTGCCCATCCTCAGAGCGGATATCCTTTCCCTGCAATCGTCGCTGTCCAGTATAAGGCAGTTTTCATACGGTATCCTGTGTATCATGACGTAGTCTAAACCAGTGCATTCAAAACTGCTGTAATCAATTCTGATCTTCTCTTTGATCAGGGCTTTCGTGATATTCACACTGGCGCAGAAACGGTCTGCTGGGTTTGGATATTTGTATTCCATTTCTGTAAAGGGGATCCGCTCGATCGTCCGCTCATGGTTTTCGTGATGTATCTTTCCGGGGTTATATTTGAGCCACTTAAAAGCCTTCTCACAGCTGATCCTGTGCAAAAGTTCCACCCGGGGGACGCCATTATCAATATAGCAGAGCATATTCGGACTCTTTCGGTATGCCTCAATCACATATGAAATGGTATACCAGCCGCCTTTTATGGTAAAGCACCGGTCTCCGCAGTGGATCTTTTCTTTCCCTACAAGCATTGACTGCAGCATATGAAAAAACGCTTCTGTCCTCTCCTGCAGCGTATGCTCCCGGCTTTTGATCAGCGAAATAACGTATGCTGCTTCCGGAAGGTCTTCATGGTGCTGCTTGTATAACCGGCGGACTCGCCACACGCCCTCGATCTTATGCCTGATCTGCTCATTCAGTTCCAGAATGCGCTGTGTCATATCCCGCCATGCAAACCTGTATGGAAACGGTTCGAACACATATTTATTCGTCTGCGCGTCCAGAAGCACGAGCTGTTCCTGCAGTGCGATCTTTGTAAGAGACGGCCATACCAGTTCAACGCATTGCATATACGTCTCAACGCAGAGGTATCCCGTTTTTTTCTCTGGCGTCTGCCTTTCACTCACTTCAGTCCACTCATTCATTGACAAAGGCAACTCAGCCTTGATCTGTTCGGCAACACGTTTCGTGTCAAACGACAGCATATCCTTCTCAGGCATATTATCTTTGTCCCATTTCGGGAAATTGAAGCGGAGATTCCTGTTCACGATATAGATGGAATACGCGCCTTTTCGACCCGCATCCGATCTGTATAGAAAAAACTTGTACTGCACTTTTTCACCTCTTGCCCAACATTGTCATCCTACGCTATAGGTTTGATAAATCCACAGTTTTGTAACAATCGTTTTTCAGAGATCTCCAACAACAGTATCGTCTTTGTCGATCAGTTTCCCTACAAGATGGTAATTATCCGGCTGTGGGATTAGGATGACATCATAATCATCGACTCTGCTCCGATCCACATTATTCAGACGTGGTTTAGGATAGACCCCCTCGTCTCTCCCGCCTCCGTAAACAATCAAAAGTACATATAATCGGCGAAGATTCATAAAGTCGTTCTCACCACCGGGCAGATCGTTAAAGATCTTGTACATAACAAAATCGTAGAGACTCTCTCCGCCGCATTCGATATTCGGATCCGCCCCATGCTGAAAAAACAGCTTTGCTATTTCATATCTCGTTTTCCAATCACCATCGTCCCAAAGATACTGTAATTCCCAAAGCGCGCAACGGCAAATCAAATCTTCGTTGTAAAGGTTTGGATCAGCCCCGTGATCAAGAAAATAAGATACTGCCTGAAGGTTATTTGCATCCACAGCTTCATACAGATAAGTTGTGGAAAAGCCATTGAGGTCTGCAATAGCCGCGTTGAGATCTACGTCTTTCAATACTTCATCAGCAAAGCTTTTCTCGAAATAACCATTTGAGATCATAGTGAGGAGTTTTTCATTTCCCTTTGGGTATTCTTTCATATGCCATCTTCCTTTATATTCGTCTCCCATTTCTATGAAAATATAATTGTTATTCCTTCATCCCTTCAACCTCTTCACGCGTTCTCCTACACACTGGACAATACGTCAGTGAGCAAGAGTTTTCACAACCACATTTGCATATCCAGTGACTTTCCGGGGGATCAGGATTTTTTGCCTGTAAAACGGTTTTTTCTTCGGTATGCTGATCATTTCGATTATTCAAACAGAGTGTAATAATCATAGTAAATAATGGAGTGAGAACAAAACTCAGAAAATAGTATGCAGCAAAACTCCGGCCTTTTTTTGCTGCGATGAAACCGGGAATCAATGCCCACAGAGCGATACCAAACAAAGAACTCCAATTAAAGACAACCATTTTTCGTTCCTCTCAAA
>OMRF01000146.1 GCA_900313435.1 uncultured Lachnospiraceae bacterium
TGATATCAGCAAAAATAAAGACAAAAAAGAGATAACCTCAGGGTACGAAGCGGAAAGCGACCTTAAAGAGAACGCGATGCTTTTAAGCGGGCTGGCTTTGGAAGCGATCTCACAGTTCAAGGAAGTCAGCACCTTATCGGGGATCCATGATCTCATCGAAGCTATTTCGACGATAAAAGAGACAAGGGAAGCCCTCAAGAGCGGGGATATTGAAAAGGCGGATGCACTTTTGATGAAAGCCCAGGCAGCATACGGACTGACAGACGCGGTTGCGGGGACGTTGACAGGGATCAAAAATATCAAGGATTTCGTGGTGGGTGCCAAGGATGTAGGTGACGCTGTCACTTCCACTGTAAAAAAGGCCAGTGTCATCCATTCAGCGACAGGGCTTGCGCTTGATGGCGCGGATGCCCTAATGCAGGGAGCACACTTTATACACCACATAAAGTCAGACATTAAGGTAAGCGAACTGAATCTTAAGGGAAACGACAAAACCTATATGGAGGGGCTTTCGAAGCTGGAACTCAACAACAAGACACGAAAGATCGTAGGTACCGCATTTTCTGCAGTTTCCAATGCGGGAGATATGGCTTCGCTATTTTTGGGACCTGCAGGGGCTATGGCCTGGAGCGGCATATCTTTAGGACTCTCAATGACCTCAAAGCTTGCTGATTATCTCATGAAGGATGCCGCCATGAAAAAGAGCGCGGAGGACTTCTTTAACCTGGTAAACATTTCGGATCTTCTGGTTGATGATCAGAAGGGTGATGAGATCAAGGAGGCATACAAGAAGCGCGCGCTGAGAGATCTCAAGGAAAGTGAGACCGCGCAGAAGGAGCTTAAGGAGAGCCTGCTTTTGCATATGGCAGCAAAGCTTGGCTTTACTTCATACAAGAGCCTCTTTCAGCATATAGTAACAAAGTATTCCGAGTTCCTGCATTACAACCTGTTCTATCATGACGGTGACAAGGTGATAGTTGACAGTGAAAAAGAAAAATACAAGATGTCAGTGGCTTGCGCAGAGATGGTAAGGAGTATGGGATTAAAGGTAGAGTTCCCGACATCATTTGTCGAAAAAACGGCAATGAGACAGCGTCATCCGTCACTGAAGATGATCGCGTCCAAGCTTGGCGCGTAAAGGAAAGGATTTTCTTATGAAAGATACGTTTGAAAAATTAAGTGCGATGCTCGCGGAAATAAAGATACCGGCAAAGCTTACGGAAGAAAAGGATATGCTAACGCTCTTGCTGCCTGAAGAAATAGCGGGGCCTGATGTATACGGATATGTATTCTTTGTCCCGTTTTCCGAGGATGGCGATGAGGGCGGATACTATATGATCCGCTTTGAGCTGCTTGATACCTTAAAGCTTTCCGGGGATGATCAGCAAAGGCTTGCATCAGCTGTTTCGATGATAAATCCCGTGCTCTATGCTGGAGGATATGCCCTGACAGGTTATACCCCGCAGACTGCGACAGATCCGGAGACAAAGAGCCTGATATATCAGATCTCTATTCCGGTGGCGTTTAAGCCCAAAAAAGAATGGCTTTTAGAGGAATTAATGCTGTCTATAAAGGTTTCAGCCGCAGTGCTTAAAAAAAGCGCACCGCTTCTTTTGGACGTCGCAGCCCAAAAGACCTCGGTAAAGGATCTTCTGGAAGGGCTTTATATTCAGGGGGAATAAGGTATGGTCACTCCAAATCCACTGGCTTTGGATGCTTCCAAAACAGAGGTTAAAACCAAAGAAATAACCCAAAATATTCAGACCTCAAAGCTTTCCGAGGATGAGATTTGGGCAAGGTCCCGTCTCACAAGTATGACGGAGAAGGAGCTTGAAAATCCTCTTTTGTTCAATGAAACAGAAGAGGAGGTCAATATCCAAAACCTCGATCGGATAGAACAGGTCGAAACGGCCGAACAGATCGAAGGCTTTGATCCGAATGGCGTTGCCGTTATAGAGGATTTCTCAAGGCTTGATGAGGCGAAAGAAATCAAGCTTTCAAAGCAGTTTCACCTGCCGAGTTTCCGTGCTTCCCTTCTAAAGTCAAACCTCGTAAATTCTCTGGAATTGACAGAGAAAAAAAGAGAGGAGCTTTTGAATGACGGCAATGTGGAACTTGACGCAATAGTGAACCGCTACGTTTCAGATGAGGAAAAAAACAGGATAGCAAGAGAGGCAAAGGAACATCTTTCCCAGTTCTGGAAGCTTCGGGCAGCTCTGGCAGATGATCCGGTCTTAAACACCGAAGAAAAGGCAAGGATGCTTTATAACTTTTCAAAAGCGCATGCTTCCGATGTTGCCGTTTTTCACAGTATGTATGAGAATGGCCGTCTGACCAAAAAGCGTGAGGAGCATCTTGAAGAGTATATTAATGGTCTTGAAGGACTGCTTGAGTACTTTGACCAGAGCGAAAAGTACGAACAGTACTTATTTGAAAAAAAGGAAGAAGAGAGAAAAAAGATAGAAGAGGTTAAAAAGCCAAACGGTCTGATTCTCACGCACCTTGGACTTCGAAAGGGGAGTGCTCATCAGAGGATGTTTGAGGGCGATGTCAATGTCCTTAAAAATGCGAAGAAGCGTGCGACGGATATAGATGAGCATGTAGGAGAAAGGGAGAGGGTTGGCGAGCTCTACGATATGTTGGAAGAAGACCAGATATTCAACAGAGCCGAAATGGACAGTTCTCTTTCCGCTGAACAGCGCAAGGGTGTGAACAAGATGGACTCATGGCTTATCGAGAAGGGGTTAAATTCCACAAAAAGGCTTCCCTTCATCAATACGATAATGACTCTTTCCGCAAGGGAGAGACTCTTTGTCTATCATCTTATCGAAAAGGATCATCTTGCATCTCCTACCATGCAGGATGTTACATTGTCGCAGACCTCATATGTGCCGGATGTTACCGCCATAAGATGGAAGATGTATAGAATACCTTACCGTTTATGGGAAAAGGCAGGGCATCAGGGCCTTGTCAAACATCATTGGGAAAAGCTCGAGGCTGCGATGCGGATATTAAAGCAGCCGGGTGTTATTGAGGCTATAGCGGGATACGCTATAGATTCTGAGACAGAAAAAAAGATAAAGGAAAAGCTCGATGAAAATGATCCCGAATATGAGTATTACGACACAGTCAGCAAACTGACAGCGGATCGGGACAGGAAGCTCGATGCTTCCATCAAAAAGCTTTCCGAATACGAAGAAGCTGCCAAGAAGGCTGAAAGCGCGTGGGTCTACAAATCAAGAAAAAAGTCTCTGGCCGATGAAAAGTTGGAAGAATCCAAAAAGGCGCTGAAAGAGCTTAAAGAAAGTAATGAGAAACTTACGGAAAAGCTTGATGAAAAAGGTATTAAGAATACGGGGCTGATAACGGAGCAGCTAAGAGATAATAGTGACCAAGAGATAACCTCCAAATATCAAGAGGGAAACGACTTCAAAAAGTACGGGATGTATGTGAGCGGGCAGGCTTTGGCGTTGCTCTCAAAGTCCGGAAGCATCACGTCGCTTATGTCACCTGCTATCACGGCTGCGTTGGATGGTCTGGACACTGTTGCTGATGCGGGAAAGATAGCTGCTATCGGAAAGGGGTTGAATGCAGCCAATTACACGACCGGAGCCATTATGACCATAAAGGGTGTTCATGCCCTCATCGGAA
>OMRF01000212.1 GCA_900313435.1 uncultured Lachnospiraceae bacterium
CGCCAGATGGGAGTCATCCACAAGGAAGAGATCATAGAAGTCTCCTCCGACCTCCTTCGCGGGATCCATCGAGGCATAGATGTCAAATTCCTTCCTGTCGGGAAAAGGCGGAAAGATAATGGGGAGCATGGCCTGTTGGATGTTCGTGGCGATGGAAAGCTCCGCTTCAGTCTTCGCAGCTCTTACATTCAGGCTTACGGCATAGAATATAAGGCAGAACTCAACCACAAAGATGATGGAGACCATGGAATACAGCCAGAAGAACCACGGCGTTCCGGGGAAGATCCCGTTTGAATTCGTGAAAAGATTGATGCAGTAAAAGCCCACAACCGAAACAAGAGGAGCCCAAATGAATATCTTCATATTCCCGTGGAGGGAGGCTATCATGCTCCTGACTCTCGCCATGAGGAAGGCTCTGTACAGGATGAACATCCCCGTGTATACGATCAGCTTGACAAGGATGAAAAATAATATATTCGTAGTCTCATAGGGCGAATACTCATAAAGCTTGAATTTAACAGCCGCGAAGGAATCTATGGAGCCGCAGAACATGAAGGTGATCACGTTTGAGATAAGAGCCATGGTAAGTGAAACAAAGATCTTAGCCGACCAGCTTCCCTCACAGGTGAATAGCGAGGCCAGAACAACAACAGCCGTGACACCGAGTATAGCCACAAAATCGTTGCTGATATCGACCGAATAGCTGATAAAGCTCATGAAATAGCCGACAACAAAGGCTCCGACCCAGATCAGCACGGTCCTTAAGAAAGGTTTTTTCTGCGGCAGGGTAAAGATTATAAGTATAGCCGCGAATACTGAAGCAAGCAGGACTGCCAGGCTCCAAAGCTCAACTACTATTTCAGTGTTTTCCATGAAAAAGCTCCTTTATGGTTTAAGACAGATCTGACTTAGATGCCGTTCATTAAGAGAGATCAAGAAACATCCCCATATCATCAAGCAGGGTCAGATATTTGGTAAAATAATCCTCCGTCATCACATGCCATCTTTCGGAAAGATCCTTTAAGGCATCGAGGGTAAGCGAGTTGACGACGAGCGGCGCGGTATAGGAAAGATCGGGTCTCTCGGTCAGTATACCGGAAAGGATCTTGTCTCCGCCTTTCTGGTGCTTCAGATCTGATACTCTATTTTCGAATTTTTTCTCATTAAGTATTTCGATAGGATAACCTATCTTTTCAAGCACGTCAAACAAAGTGCTGTAAGGTGCCTCATCCGGAGGATAGACATGGAAGATCCTAAGTTCTCCCTCAGAAGCGACGAGTGAAGCCGTCATATGAGCGGTATCATCCACAGGCGAGAAATTGACCTTCGATGAATATACCTTGTCGGGGACAGCCCCAATCTTCACATAGGATGAGAGCTGCCTCGTGAAAGCGTTGGTATTCAGGTTCATCTGGAACTCTCCGTCCGAGATGCGCCCCTGAAGGTTTCCGATCCTTATGATCTTAAAATCGAGTCCCTTGTCGATGGCAGCCCTGAAGATATTATATTCCGCATTGTATTTTGACAGGATATATTTGTTTGAGATCTCCTGTCCATTGAAGAAATCAGTCTCCGAAAAAGTTCTCTGAACGCTGCTGTCTTTGAAGGCACCGCAGACGCTTATGGTGGAGAGCTGACAAAGGGTGGCATTGTTCCTTAAGCAAAAGTCTATAAGCTTGTCTACCCCCTTCGTGTTTATCAAAGAGAGCGAATCATCGGCTGCAAAGTGGGAAACCTTCGCTGCACAGTTGATGACTGTATTTACAGGATGCTCAAATTCGAAGTTATCTATGTCATCTTCAGAGATGTCGCCATCAATGACCTCCCACTTAGATTTGTAGGACTCTCCGAAGTCTGAATCCCTGTAATAGAACAGGGATGTCCTCACCCTCTTTTCGGCGCTGTTTCCATCCTTTGATCTCGCAAGGCAATAGATATGACCCTTGAAATCATCAGGGCGATTTAATATGTCAAAGAGAATATGTATGCCAAGATAGCCTGTGACCCCCGTGATCAGTATGTTACCGGGATCCTTTTTCTTCCTCTTGATGCCGTCTTTTGAGAGCAGTTCTGAAAAGCCCCTGTAGTTCATTACGGAAAGCGGGTTACCCTTTGTCTCCTTTATGGAACCCTCGAGTTTTCCCTTCAGCAGTGCGGGTGTCGGATACTGATAGATCATGGCGGTATCGATCTTGCCTTCTCCGAAGCGTTCCTCAAGCTTGATGATCAGGGCCGAGATGTCAAGGGAGTTACCGCCTATATCAAAGAAATTGTCATCAGCGCCAACCTTCTCAAGCGAAAGAACGTCTCCCATGCAAAGCGCAATGTATTTCTCATCCTCATCCCGGGGCTTTACATAGTTCTTCTCAAGCTTTACCTCCAGAAGAGAAAGTGCCTTGAGATCAGTCTTTCCGCTCATGGTCTGTGGCATCTCGGGAAGACACACGACAGCGTCAGGGACCATATAGGAAGGAAGTTTCTTTGAAACAGATGAGAGGATCTCTTTTTCCGTAACATCAATTCCTTTGTTTTTTGTATAGAAGGCTACAAGATGCTCCGATCTTCCGGACTTTTTCACGATGCAGGCGCAGGACCCAACCCCCTTCACTTCAGCTATGGCATTTTCTATCTCGGGAAGCTCTATACGAAGACCTCTGAGCTTTATCAGCCTGTCGTTCCTTCCTCTAAAGCTTATGGCGCCGTTCGGAAGGAAGTATCCAAGATCCCCTGTCCTGTATGCGGGAATATTTCCGACCATCGTGTATTTTTCCGCCGTCTTTTCGGGGAGGTTTTTGTAGCCGATGCCAAGTCCCCTTCCGAAGGCCACGATCTCTCCCGTAGCTCCATAGGGAAGCACCAAAGAGCCCTTTCCGAGTATCAGTACTCCCATGTTTCCTATAGGACGTCCTATGGTCTCAGTATCCCCGGCTTCCGTGATGGTGATCCCGATGGTAGTCTCAGTGGGACCGTAGCCGTTGAAAAGCTCCGCCTCATAATCCTTTGCTATCCTCTGTGCAAAGGATGTTCCTAAGGCTTCACCGGCAGATAGCACTGCCTTGATGCTTTTGAAGGCCTTCGCGAAATCCTTCACCTTGAGATATGATTCAAGTCTTGATGGCGTAAGGTGAAGCGCGTCAGAAGAGTGGGCTGTGATGACCTTTGAAAGCGCCCTCGCGTCACGAAGGGCTTCCTCGGGAGCTAGCTCGACAAAGATCCCGTTCATGAGCGGAACAAAGAATTCAAACAATGAGATATCAAAGCCTACTGATCCCACGGCCGTAAGTCCGTAGCAGTCCTTCACAAGCTTTCTGTTAAAAGGATTGTTATCAGCCCGCGTGATGTTCACAATGCCCTTGTGGAGGAGCATAACGCCCTTCGGAACCCCTGTCGTGCCCGAGGTGTAGATCATGTATGCAAGGGATTCCCCGTCGATCCTCGGTCTTTCATACGCTCCGCTTTCGCTTACCAGCTCTTTGATATCAACAAATTCAAGCCAGTCTCTTTTGGCTTCATCGGAGGAGATCGTAAGCACCGCCCCTGAATCCTCAAGGATAAGTCTGATCCTGTCATCCGGATATTCCGTATCAACGGGTACAAAGGCGGCCCCCGCCTTCATTACCCCTATCTCTGCAGGGATCAGGTTTATGTCCCTCTTCAGGAGAATAAGGACTGCATCCCCTGTCCTCACCCCTCTTTTCTTAAGTCCGCAGGCGATATTGTCCGTTAACGCATCAAGCTGTTTGTATGAAAGGGACTTATCCCCGGCGTATATGGCAGGTCTCTTTCCGAAACGCCTGACAGCCCTATCGAATTCAGATATTATTGTAGCCTCCCTGTCGTATGGAGAGTCCGTGCCCCTTGCCGACAGAACCCTGATCGTCTCGACATCACCTATTATCGAGAAGTTGGAAACAGGGTCGTTTGGCCTTTTTATCCCCTGCTTCAGTATGGTTTCAATACTGTCCGCAAAAAATGAAAGTCTCTCGTTTCCGGTCACGCCACACCTTCCGTCAAGCGCCATGACAAGGCTCTCCCCTGAATCGCCCACGGTCATTGTGATGTGGTTATGCATAGCTCCGGCAACGCTTATAAAAAGGTCGAAGCCTGTATTTTCGGAATACGGTTTTTTGCTGTAATAATTAAATACATATTCGCTTACAGACTCGTCGACGATGCTATCGCTCCGAAGCAGCTTCATGAGCTTTGACATCCCGTAGCCCTTGTGCTTTGACGCTTCTCTCCCGGCCTTTGCAGCCTTTCTTACAACATCCAAAAAACTGTCCTTCTCGTCGATATGTATCCTGACAGGCACGAGGAGAGTATAGCAGCCTAAAGTCTCCATTTCCTCCGGACGCCGGTTCAGTCTGGGCATCAATATGACAGCATCGTCCTTTACCGTAGCCCCCGAAAGATATATGGCAAAAGCCGAAAGCATCACATAGGGCACCGTGGTATCATTTCGGGCGGCAAAATCAAAAAGCGACTCTTGAAAATAACGAGGAAGGGGACGGCTATAGAGTTCCTTTTCGATCGAGGTGGGTTCTTCCGAATAGACAGACGGTGAAAAATCGACATCCTTGAAATAATCGAGCCAGAATTTTTCGTCCGCTTTATCATCATTTTCATAGGAAGGAGCTTTTGAAAAGAAGGAAGACCTTTTAACTTCTCTCCCCTCGATCGAGTCAAGTACCTTCTGGACAAAAAGGCTCATCCCGAAGCCGTCTATGATCACATGATGGAAACGGGCATAGACCATGGAATGGTCCCCCGCAAGCGGCACTATCTTTGCTTCATAAAGAGTATCCTTAGGAAGAGGCGAGCTGTCACGCTCACTGACGTATTCAATGGCATCATCCGCCTCCATCACCCCTGTTATCTCGGAAAGCGAGATAGGATTATCCTGAAGAAGAAAAGCAGGTTCTGCCTCTTTTGATGAAAGCTTTGCGTAGAAAACATCGGAGTTCTTTATGACAGTGTCAACGGCTTCCTTTACCCTGACGGGATCCTTGATGTTCACCGTCAACCTTACAGATATCGTATTTACGGCTGTCTTCGGAAAAGCAAGTTCATTCTCCCATATTCCCTGCTGCGAAGGGTTGAAAATAAACGTTTCAGGCATCATACCCCCCTTTACTGTAAGCTCCTATATTCTTTTTGATCTTCAACACATTACATCCTTCCTCATAAGAATACTCGACCGAATCCATACTCTGCTTCACTATGAAAATACCAAGGCCTCCTATCGCCCTTTCCTCCGCACTTAAGGTGGTATCGGGATCATCCTTCAGAAGCG
Source organism: uncultured Lachnospiraceae bacterium (assembly GCA_900313435.1). GTDB lineage: Bacteria > Bacillota > Clostridia > Lachnospirales > Lachnospiraceae > RUG306. Next base: position 5,294 of record OMRF01000212.1, read on the forward strand.
GATTGTAAGGCTTTCCATTGTCAATGAAGATAATGGTGACCTGAAGCGGCTCTTCCGTAAACTCTACCTTGACAGTCGCCTCGCCTTCCGCGGGGGCATAGGCATAGCTCGCGATATTTGCGAATACCTCGTCTATAGCAACATCTATCTTGAGCTTCTCTTCTTCAGGGCAGTTCCTTTTCTCAAGTTCCGCATCAACAAAGCTCATAACGGTAGAAATATTATCTATCGTTGCCGGAAGCCTGATCTCCTTACATTCGTTCATAAACAC
>OMRF01000137.1 GCA_900313435.1 uncultured Lachnospiraceae bacterium
AAAGAGATCGCCGAGGCTGATAATACAGAAAAAGCACTAAAGATAGTCAGAAAGCTTTACGCGCGCACTGAAAATGTACCGGTAGATCCCGAATGGTTTACCGAAAAAGGGTTCAAGAGAAATGCCTACGAAGCAAGAGCGTTTACAAGAAGGATCCTCTTTCTGGAAAATTATTATAGCTGTTTCAGAGCCTTCAACCATGGCAAATTAGCACAAATAGTCGCAAGATGGAATCAGGCACATCCAAATGACCCGTTATCCCAGGATCTTATCAAAGATTCCGGGATCAATCTGCCTCAACTTGCAAAAGAAGCACAAGCGCTGCAAGAAATTCCGGCAATCCAGGCAAGATGTGAAATGGAGGTAGAACTTGATTTTAATCTTCTGCCGGGGCTGCTTGGGTCAAAGGGGATCAGTTGGGGAACACTTTTGAATATCAAGCATCCCATGGAAATGAAAGCCTGCTATAAACTAAAGCAGTTCATAACAAGCCGGGGACGACAGTCATACCAATATGACCCCTTAAACGACCTGGTACCGCTCGTCCATCAGGATGGCACGGATCTTAATATGCAGGCTGATGTAGACAACAGGAATATGCTTGTGTATAACGCCCAGAATCCTCTTATATTCAAGAATGAAAAAACTCAGCCCGGCATTATCGAGAAAGCGCGTAAATTAAAGAACACCGGCTATCTGAATGGTTCAGAAAAGCATGGTGATGTAATGAAACGCATTGAGGCGAGAGTGAGCAAGACTGCCAAGGTTGAAGAGGACGCCATGGTGAAGCTCAGGAGTCTTACCGAGGGCAAGGGAGATCCTGCTGAACGTACCAATTTAGAAAACCTTTATAAGGATTATCTTAATGAAATGAATGTTCAGGCAATTGCTGCCGAGACACTGTTTCAGGCTGATATAGACTACGACCTTCAGGAGGGCGAAGAAAGGAGCGGGTACTATAAAGAGGCGCTCAAGTATTATCAGCAGAAAGATAGGATCAATAAGCTTTTCGACGACCTTGAGAAGGCAAGGGAAGACTTCATTAAGAAAAATGTCTCAGAGGAAGCTTATAAAACCTGGAAAAAAGAACTTGATGACCAAAGGAAACAGGTACGTGATGAAATAAAACAGATCGAGAATGAGAACACCACAGCGCTTGACAGGATCAAAAAAGCCTTTGTCGATCAGGCTGCCATTGGCAGGACAGAAAGCTTCACGGATGAAGAGTATGAACTCGTCAAAAGCCATTATCCGGGTCTTGTATGGAGCGGTCAGGAGAAGGAACGAATACTCGCGCCTTTCATATTGCATGTAAACAGGGATTTCAGCGGAGCGTATCTTACCGAGCAGGACAGATATAACGCGGATTTTAACAAGCGTTTTAAGGAGGCCATGAAGAGCGGTGATGCGGAAGCGATCAAAAACTTAAGCAGAGAATTTACGGAAAAGACCCTCCCCCTGGTGAATTATGTCGATCCCGAGGGTCTTGAAAATACTGACGCGGAAGGCATTGAACAAAAGTATATAAATTCGGGAAATATCAATTACCGCAGGATCAAGCTCTGCATGTTAAGCAATGTAAATCATGCTTCCAATACCAATTTCCCGCTTCTTAAGGTAGGCCTTGATGAACTTAAGGAAAAGGATCCGCTTAAGTATGCACAGATCACAGCCAAGCTGTCGGTTTTGGACAATCCCGTTATCGATAGTCTTATGCTCGAAAACGGCTATAACACGGAGAGTATGATCCCGGCGCCCGAGGCGCAGGACGCACAGGCCCTTAAAGCTTCAACCGAATTTTTGAACCAGCTTGCCAAGGACAGCGTACGGCAGATGGAGGAAAGTATTGCCGAGGCAGAGCATGCAAAGCGCGAAAAGGAACTGGCAGATACCAAAAATAAGATCACGGCAAAGTCTGCCCAGAGGGCAAGGAAGCTTGATGAAGAGGAAGACAAGAGGATAGAGGCCATCAAGAGGGCTGAAAGGGAGAGGATCGTTGAGGAGAGGATCAGGCTTGCGAATGAAAGATTAGAGCGAGAGAGAAGAGAGCTTGAAGAGCGTGCAAGACTTCAGCACGAGAAAGAAGAGCGCGAGAGATTAGAGCGCGAGAAAAAGGAGCAGGAAGAGCGCGAAAAGCAGGAGCGCGAAAGATTAGAACGTGAGAAAAAGGAAAAAGAAGAACAGGAAAAGAGAGAGCGCGACAACAAGAATGAGATCATAGAGGAAGATGAGGTCGAAGCCAAAAAAGATGATCTGGCTGATGACGAGAGTGTGATCGAGATAAGGGATTCCTGGGATAATACGTATGGAAAATATAAGCCCCTTTCCGAAGAGAAGAAAAAGGAACTTTTGGAATTGGGCAAAAAACTTGATTCTGACGAGGCCAGACAGGATGAATTGGATACTATCAAAGAAAAAAATTATGCTGAATATAATGATCTCGATAGGGACTGGAAGAAGCGTGACAAACACAACAAGGCAGCCAAAGCCTTCGAAGAAGACTTGATAGATTACCTCATACCTATCCGCCAGCTAACCTTTAACACTTTGCTTCAGTACATTGATAAGCGCGACAGAACCGAAGAGGACTATGAAAAACTTAATGATGAGTTAGACACCCTGGAAAGATATAAGTCACTGATCCTGTCGGATCGCTGTGCTAAGCAGGGCGAAACATACAACTTGCCGATCTTTGCGCTTTACGACAAATATAATATCAGAAACTGCCTCAAAGAAGCCACTTCATCAATTGCTATCGACGATATGCTGAAGCAGCATGAAGATCTGCGGTACATGGATAATGCCATAGACCGGTTATTGAGAAGGATCGAGGAGATCCCGAAAGAGAAAGGTTTAAAGGACGGCGAAGGCAGGACAGAACTGGATGATCGTCTTGTTGAAGAAAAAGAGGACCTTGAAAACAGAATAAAGATCCGTGAAAAAAAATATTCTCTGGTGGATAAAGCTGATAAAGAGTTTAAGAAGCTCTCCGACGAAGAACAGACCCGTAAGATAGACGAAGAAGTATCAAAATTCAAGAAAATGTATGATGAAAAGGTCTTTCCTGAATACAGGGACTATTTTGATACCATAGAAAAGTACATCTACTATCTTGGAAGGAAAAATGAGGAAAGCAGTTTCTATAAAGACAGGATCGCTCTGTTTGAGAAGAATATTACAATGCTTGAGAGCCTGTTAAGAGGAGAAGACGAAAACTCCATGGCAGTGCGCGAACGGGACAGGTTTAAGGATAATAAGACAGTTACTGCTATTCAAAAGGAATTGTCTGATCTGTGGGCAAAGCAGGAGGAGGATCAGGAATATTTGACGCAGATCGTAGCAGAGCGCACAGGGATCCAGCAACAAATGAAGGATAAACTGTATGATGAAAGCGAACTCACATTCCTGAAGGGAAAACAGTCCAGGGAAAAGAAGGGTCTTGTAATAAAGCTTATGGACGCAGGCGAAGAATATCTTCATAAGATTTCTCAAAGCGTTACTGAAGAGGGAAAATATGAAGGGCTTAAAGCTTTATCCGATCTGACAGATGAGATGATGAAGGAGGGATTAAAGCTCGAAGATCTGACGAAAAAGCAGTACAACGATCTGAAAAACAAGTGCCCGATGGCAGAAAGAAAGCTGTATACAGACTACATCAGCAGGCATCGATACGACCTCAAAAAGGAAACTATCGATCCGACCGAAGATCCTCAAATGGTACAGGATACTCTTGATGTGAAAATGAAGCTGGATTCAGACTCTGAACCTACAAAGATCGAGGTCACTGACCATAAAAAAGTGGATGAGTCCAAGTTCATGCCGGGATTTAAGGGTAATGCGTACCGGCTCAAATTCCGCTACGAATTAGGAGAGAGCGAAGGATTCATGATATGTAATCCCGAAAACATGAAGATCTTTAACAACTTAAAACAGGGTGGTTTCGAGAATAACTGGCGTGGTTACAGAGGCGTCTGTGGTCCATCCAGTGCTTCACACGTGATCAACCAGTTATACGGGATGAATATCTCAAACGAGAATATCAATGTCCATCTGGTGACACGTGAGCTCCGTGACAGTTATAAATTCCTGCCTATGAGAGATGAAAAGGGGAAGAAAATTAACGGTAAAAGAAGAGACAGGCTCAATCTCAGAAGCAGTGGAGGAGCTGGCCCGGAAACTATTTCAGCTCTTTATAATTTTTATAATATCAAACACGAGGTATACAAAAATAAGCATTCCGAAGACAAGGATGATCACATTAATGAGGATGGAGTGGATCTGGATATCATTCACATGGCGGAGGAGCTCGACAAGGGCAATCTTGTACATGTTACGATAAACACCAAAATGTTGTACAAGGATTTTACCGATCCAAGAGATGATCCCTCATTCTTTGAAAATAAAAAGGTAAAAAAACACAAGACTGACTGGGAAAGCGGAAAGGTGTATACCAACCACTGGATATGTCTGTGCGGAGCCGTTTATGATGAAAATGACTGGGATAGGGTCGACAGCAAGAGGACGACAACTAAGAGGAAGAAAC
>OMRF01000149.1 GCA_900313435.1 uncultured Lachnospiraceae bacterium
CTATCCTGATTCACTGCATACCCAGAAGAACGGCACTGACGAAATGGTATTTGCCACGCCGCGTTCCTGGACCAGGGTAAGCGAAATACTTAACTGTGCTGATGATATAAACAGTCCTGCTGTCAGGTTCAAGATCATTGGCAACATCGGCGACGTTGAGGCACATAAATTCTTCCAGTTCTGTGAGAAGGATTACGGAATAATGATCGATAAGTTTATTGAAGGCAGTATTCCGGCACCCGCTGATCCGGCAGAGATCGAAATGATAATCGATCACCTGACTTCAAAAGCAGCAATTGTGTGCAGATCTTCCGTATCAGCTAAGCTTACTGAAAAAGACCGTGAAATACTTCATAGCATTATCGACTGCATCTTAAGGCTTAGGCGTACGGAATTTGTTACCTACGCCATGAAGAGACTTCTGAAGGTCAATCCGAATGTCATCAAGTCCGTTATTTACGAAATGGATGATCCGGAAATGGAGAAGTATCTGGACCGCATGGACAAGGTTGTAGCCTGTGCATAGCGGGCAGGTCTGACAGTTATCAAAATTCTTTCAACGGTGCCGCAGGAAAGTGCGGCGGAAAGGAGGTGCTATGGATAATAACACAAACTATGTGAATTTTATCAGAAAGATATATTCACTGGAGAAATCGGAGAGCAATCATCTGGCACTTATGGAAATGCTCAGCATATTTGAGTTTTCCGAGATGCAGGGGTTTAACACGGATCTTTCCTACGATACCATGATGGCTCTTGTGGGCTTTTATCCCAAAGTGATGGATGAGATTGCAAATTACAGCAAGCGAAGGCGGGAACGATGGTTTAAGAACGCGGATACCATAAACCGCCTGGCAGCTAAGATGATCGATGTGCTCAGGCTTTACGGCAAAAGAGCCAAAAATCATGCAAAGCCTGCGAATGGGCGGTACGATTCGCAAGTAATCAATAACTGGGTCTGGACAGACCAGTACGTTATTGCAGGGACTACCCTCCTGTATATGGAGGTTAAGAGTACTGACGGCATAGCCAAGGTTCCTGCGTATCTTGGGGGAAGGTATATTGATCGTCTCGGACAGGGATGCCTGAGGATAGGCAAAGAACAGCTGAAGAAAGTTGTGATCTCTCCCGGAATCCGTTTTGTGGCCGCACAGCCGGAGCTTATCCATGCTTCGGTGCTTGAATTTACGCGGAGGGTAACGGAAATAGAGGTTCCGCAGGATATACTGGGCACTACGAAGATAATCTTCAGACTCTCGAAAGAACAGGCTGAAAGGCTTGAGTTTATTTCAACGTGTAAAACAACTGACGATGGGTATCTCCTGCCGGGCCACAGCATGGAGTATCTGTTTACTAATGATGATTACTCCCTTCCACGGGTGAGTCTTTACAAGAAAAAGAGCAGTCCTGACAGCTATGACATTGACCATAAGTTAAAATACGGAGATACGTTTAATGAGTTAAGTTATGGACCCTATACATCACTGATCATGGGCGATGCTGGAAGTGCGGTATCACTTTACTTAAAGAACATGCCGAAGCCTTTGGAAGATATTGACAGGATAAGCCGGCTTTTGGTGGATAACATGAGTGATAAGGAAAGATGTGTCATCCGTAAAGCTATTATCTGTAATCTGTACTATATCCTGTATTATCAGGATGAAGGAGCGGCGCTGCAGATGATAATAGGCGTCTGCCTGAATTATGACGTTGATACTGCTGATGTATGCTACAAAGGAAAAAAGTATGATGTTTTCAGGGCTTATAACTCAATTGCGCCGACAGGTGAAGATCATGCTTTTATGATAGCTGATGAAAATGGCCGCTTTGATTATGACGAAGATGCAGTGAACTACTTTAATATCAGGCATCACTATATGAGGCGATTCAGACTGTTCAATATACTCGCATAGCCGGCAGAGACTTTTTTGAAACGCAGTAAGCCTGCAGGATAGAAAACAAGCCGGACAGATCCGGCAGACAGGAGGGACTATGAATCAGGATATAAAAGACAGAATTGAAGATATCAGGGCAAACATACTGTTGGAGCAGCCGTTTTACGGGACGATACTTTCCCACATACCTTTGGTGGAAGATGAAAGCTGCGGGACAGCAGCAACAGACGGACGCAGGATAATCTATTCCCCGGGGTTTGTAGCGAGTCTTAATGGAAAAGAACTTAAATTCCTTCTGCTACATGAGTTGTTACATATACTTCTCATGCATTTTTCAAGAAAGAAAGGAAGAGATCCGGTAATCTGGAACATTGCAACAGACTATGTGATAAATATGACGCTTAGGGAGAACGGTTACACGGGACCGGATGGAGCGGTTTATCCACACTATCAGATGGACTGGAATGAAAAAAATGCGGAAGTTTACTATGATGAGCTGTACAATTCAGAAGATGAATGCATAAAGATTATGATTGAGAGCTTCAGGAATGCTATGGCGGAACCGTGTATAGGAAGAATGATGCCTTCGGATCTGATGGGAGACTATGAGGATCTTTCGCCGGAAGAGGAAGAAGTGCTTCGCCGTATGATCAAGGATGCGATAAAAAAAGCGGTGGGTATTGGAGGAAAGCCGCCGGAAATCCTTTCAGAACTGTATTTTACAAAGCCTAAATATCTGCCCTGGGAAAGCCTTCTAAGGGAATACCTGCAGGAAAGTGAAGCAGACGATACCTCTTACTTAAGGCCCGAGCGCAAATACCTGCATATGGGAATGATAGTGCCGGGAGCGGATCCGGATGAAACTGATCTCGGTGAGATATGGGCCTTTGTGGATACTTCGGGATCCATATCTGAAGAAACCATTATGCAATTCATGACGCAGCTTAAGCAGGTCCTGAGCTCTTATTCCTGTACGCTGAACCTGGCATACTGGGATACAGATGTAAGTGATGTCCATAAGAATATCTGTACAAAAGAGGATCTGCTGAATTGTAAGCCCTACTGGGGCGGCGGCACGGATGTTAAGTGTGTGTACGAATACATTGAAAAGAACCGGATACGCCCATATCTGATGCTGATACTTACAGACGGTTATTTTAATGATATGCCGATGATTCC
>OMRF01000024.1 GCA_900313435.1 uncultured Lachnospiraceae bacterium
GTTAAGCGTATCTTTGAATACAAGCACTGGAGCACCAAGGACGGCTGGCACAGCTTCAAGCCTATCCGTGAAGAGGATACCTGATATTAATCATCGATCGGAGGTCGATAAGTAAATGGAAGTTTTAAAAGCCATTCTCCTTCTTGTGGTGGGCTTTGTTCTTCTCGTGAAGGGGGCGGATTTCTTTGTTGAGGGATCGTCCTCTCTTGCGAAAAAGCTCAGGGTCCCTGCGCTCATCATAGGAATGACCGTGGTCGCCATGGGAACAAGCCTTCCGGAGCTTGCGGTCTCGGTGTCCGCCTCGTTCAACAACAGCAATTCGCTGGCAATCTCAAATGCCGTGGGTTCAAATACCTTCAATCTCATGGTGGTGCTTGGCATTTCGGCATTATTCACTCCCATACTTGTCTCGAAGGAAACCGTAAAAAGGGATTTCCCCTTTTCCATAATCTGCGCACTTATGCTTCTGGTCCTTGGTCTCCTGGGCTGGAATTTCGCAAGCGGCGCTCTCTCCTGGGAGCTTGACAGGATTGACGGAATAATCCTCCTTTCAGTTTTTGTGCTGTTTCTTGTGCTGATGGTTCGAAGTGCCATGAAGGCAAGGAAAAAAACAGACAAGACAAAAGAGGAAATACAGGCTGAAGAAAAAGAAGAAGCCGATATCAAGAACCGTCCTATCTGGCTCTGCCTCATATTCATAGCAGGAGGCATCGTCGCCATCAAGTTCGGCGGAGACTGGGTTGTTGAGGGCGCGGTAAGGATCGCCCGCATGGCCGGTCTTTCGGAAACCCTGATAGGGCTTACCATAGTCGCTTTCGGAACCAGCCTTCCGGAGCTTGTGACATCCATAGTAGCTGCCAGAAAGAACGAGCTCGATATGGCCGTCGGAAACGTGGTCGGCTCGAATATCTTCAATATCCTTCTGATCCTTGGCGCTGCGGCGGTGATCTCGCCTGTCAGCTTCATCATGGAAAATGTCATCGATATCGCGATCCTCATCCTTTTCTCGCTTCTTGTCTTCCTCTTCTGCGGCAAGGACAGAAAGCTGTCCCGGAAGGAGGGCATCATGATGCTGATCTGCTACGGAGCCTACACGGCCTATATCATAATGCGGGATCTCCATGTCCTCCCGTCCTAAAATGGACCCCCGGGACAGTCCCGGGGGTCCATTACGAAAAAGCGAAGTATGACCGCTCCGCATACGAACGACGCCTGATGTAAAAATGAATTGCCGCACATGGCTTCGGAGTGAGTTATAAGGAGCGGGCATACGGAGCGCCCCTATACACAGCATCTTTTTTGTAGTATAATATCTACCCGTATCCGGCTTATACCGGTGAAATGAGCGAAATGAAGGAGGTTTTGAAATGGCTGACAATATGACAGACAACATGACTGACAAGCTTGATAAGCTCGGAGAGGTTTTAAAGAACGGCGGAAAGGCCGTAGGAGAAAAGATCAGCGGAGCGGTCGACATCGCGAAACTCAATTTTGAGATCAAGAAGAACGAAAATCTCCTGGAGCAGAAGTTTATTGAGCTCGGAAAGAAATATTACGAAGAGCACAAGGAGGATAAGCCCGAGGAATTTACCGTAATCGACGCGGCAAAGAGGCAGATCGCAGCTCTGAAGGATCAGATCTCGGAGCTCAAGGGCGAGAAGGTCTGCAAGAAGTGCGGTACGATAAACACTCAGGATTCCGATTTCTGCAAGAGATGCGGAGAATCCTTCTCCTCCGGGGAGTGATCAACCGGAACTAAAAGGATCAGGCGACCCGGGAACCGCAGGTGCTACGGTTTCCGGGGTTTTATTTCACAAGAAAAGAGAGCGTTATGGCAGGAAACAAGGGAAATTATTATATCACGACGGCGATAGCCTATGCTTCGGGAAAGCCGCATATAGGAAATACCTACGAGATCATAATGGCAGATGCCATAGCCCGCTTTAAAAGGCAGCAGGGCTATGATGTCTTTTTTCAGACCGGAACGGATGAGCATGGTCAGAAGAATGAGAACAAGGCTTCCGAGAAGGGCATATCTCCAAAGGAATTTGTAGACGGTACTGCCGCCGAGATCAAGCGGATCTGGGATCTGATGAACATTTCCTATGACAAGTTCATCAGGACAACGGATGATTATCATGAAAAGACCGTACAGAAGATCTTCAAATACATGTATGACAAGGGCGACATCTACAAGGGGCAGTACGATGGTCTCTACTGCAGGGAGTGCGAGGCCTTCTACACCGAATCGCAGCTCAAAGACGGGCGCTGTCCTGTCTGCGGCAGAGAGGTCCATCCCGAAGCGGAGGAAGCTTATTTCTTCAAGATGAGCAAGTACGCGGACCGGCTGATACAGTATATAAACGATCACCCGGAGTTTATCAGTCCCGTTTCGAGAAAGAACGAGATGATGAATAATTTCCTTCTGCCCGGCCTTCAGGACCTTTGCGTCTCGAGATCCTCCGTGAAATGGGGGATACCGGTGGATTTTGATGAGAAGCAGACAGTCTATGTCTGGCTTGACGCACTTTCAAACTATATCACGGGTCTGGGTTATGATGTCGACGGGAACCATGGTGAGCTCTACAAGAAGTACTGGCCGGCTGACCTTCACCTTATCGGCAAGGACATAGTCCGCTTCCATACCATATATTGGCCCATCTTCCTGATGTCACTTGACATCCCTCTTCCGAAGCAGGTCTTTGGCCATCCCTGGCTCCTTCAGGGCGGTGAGAAGATGTCAAAATCATTGGGAAACGTGATCTATGCCGATGATATGTCCGACCTTTTCGGCGTAGATGCGTCGCGTTATTTTGTCCTTCATGAGATGCCCTTTGAAAGTGACGGCATCATCACCTGGGAGCTCCTCGTTGAAAGGATCAATTCAGACCTTGCGAACATCCTCGGAAACCTCGTAAAGAGGACTGTTTCCATGACTAATAAGTATTTTGACGGGGTGGCTGAAAACAGGGAAAAGGAAGCGTACGAAAGCGCTTCTCCCGAGGAGCTTGAAAAGTGGAAAGCGATAGATGATGATCTGAAGGCTGTTTCCTGTGCGGCAAAGGCCAAGGTAGAAGCTGATATGGAGAAGCTTAGGGTCGCTGACGCGCTCACCGACATATTTGAGATATTCCGCCGCTGCAACAGATATATAGA
>OMRF01000176.1 GCA_900313435.1 uncultured Lachnospiraceae bacterium
AACTCTGCAGCACATGATATGCGATAGGGAGTCCTCTGCAAACTCCGGCGGAGGAGCAGCGAATTAGGGGGCGGATCAAAGACCATCCAAACCACTGGCAGGCATTATGAGTATGCCTGCCATTTATATATACGGTAAACATCTGCCGTATATATGCCTTTTGATATTGCATTTACGTAAGTACAGGAGCATACTATAACTAAAAGGGAAGCCGTGCAGGTATACGTATCAGTTCATGAATGAAAATGAGTTCTTTACAGTGAGCTTTTATCCGGAGAAGTACAGGGACGCTCTTTCGCTTATGGGCAGCAAGTCTGGCAAGGATATCGATAAGGATGCTGCGGCGGGGCTTACGATAAGGGATCTTGGTGATGCGGTAACGTATGAAGAGGCTGAAGTAACTTTGCTTTGTAAAAAGATATATCATCAGGATATGGATCCGAAGAACATGCCGGCTGAAGTCGTGCAGCAGAATTATACGGTAGACAAACCGCACAGGCTTTTCATCGGCGAAGTGGTTGATGTGATAAGGTAGCTGTATCTAGCGACATTAATGCGAGCATGCTCGTGTGAGCCAACGAGGTTTTGATGGATATTGTTGAGTTTGGGAAGCCGGATGCGGACAGGGTATGTGTGCAGCTATCTTTATATGTATGACCTGGATACCGGAGATTACAAAGGGAAGCTTAAGATGGACCCGGCGCCGGAATGGATCCAGGGTGTTGCATACTATGACGAGGAGATCCACGAGGTGTTCAGTTATAAAATGAAATAGAGCATTCTGGGTGAATAGTAGGAGTATAGGTATGAAAATGGATCAGATATTCAGAAAAAGTGCGTGGGCCTTGGCTTTCATGATCGCTGGCGTTATGCTGCTCTGCACGGTTGTATGCATGGCGGCGGCTGACCTGGCATATGCGGGAAGCAGGAAGCCGAACTCCCTTAAGGTAAGCGGAAAGACCGTGAAGGTTAAGCAGCAAGATCTGGGTAAAAAGTCAGTTGCCATAGCCCGGAAGAAGGTTTTGACCGTGAAAAAGGCGAAGGGCAAGGTGACGTATAAGATCATTAAAGTCACGCCGGCGAAATACAGGAAATACTTCAGGATAAATAAAAAGACCGGCAAAGTCACTGTGAAGAAGGGCCTGAAGAAAGGGACGTATAAGATAAAAGCAGCCGTCACCGCAGCCGGGAATAAAAAGAAGACCAGGAAAGCGACCTTCAAGGTCGTGGTCAGGGAAGAACAGTCGTCCGACTATCCAATTTTGCTGGATATACACTGCGCACAGACAGCCATGGATAAAGTTTACACGAGAGACCTTTATACCTTTGTTGATGTTATAAGGTATCGATTACAGCCGCAGGCAGTTAATTTGGTCCTGCAGCAGTTCCCCGATCTGAATGAGACCGCAGATATGGGAATGATAGGAAAAGATCTTCCGCTATACATATATTATGAAAGAGGTGATAAGGACGGAGTCCCCTCCCACGAAAAAGCAGAGCCTTCAAGGATGCAGGTAATAGGCGGTGCGGGCGAGCAGGATGGCGAGGTATGTTTTCAGTATATGCTTGCTGTTGACGTGAGCATTTTCTGTCAAGAGCACAATCCGAACGAAGTAGCGCATATCTGGATCGATGAAGATTTTTTTAGCTGGTCAACGGAAATGCTGAAGAACCGTCTTGCAGGTGAGATGCTGCGTGCGCTCATGTTCGACTATAACCGTACCGGGATGTTAGGCACGACCGATATAAACAACGCTGTCAGAGTTGATAGTGGACGATTTCCAAACGAGGAAGCACCTGAAGAGTACAGTAAGCTGGTTTTCCCGAAGTGGTTTACTGAAGGAGCGGTAGCGTCTGTGGAGAATGTTTTCAAGTATGAGAGGGATCAGTTCAGACTGCTTAGAAGCGCTGAAAATAACGATCTGCTGAAAAACTACTTGACCAGAGACAATGGCTTTGATCTGGAAGACAATGTACTGACTTTTGTTTCAGAAAGTTCATGCAGGACGTCCGGCTATCTGGCTGTGTTATACCTGGCAGAACTTGCGGCGCGGAAAGAGTGTGGAAGCAGCATAGATGAAAACGGAGCAGTCTCGGCCGAGAAGCTCCGCACAGGACTGGACTTTATACTTAAGAATATAAATGATGTGTATACGCTGGATGAGGTCATCTATGAAATATCACCTGATGCAGACGGCTCTGATGGGAAACTGTACAACAATACTGAAGAGTTTGAGAAGAAATTCATCAAAGGTGAGAAGGACGGGAACGGACAGTATGCCGGTGATAAGGAATCGATAGACTTTGTCAATACACTGCTTGACTATCTGGAAAGCGGAGATGTAGACCAGGAAGAACAATGTTACGGCGGATCTATCCTGACAGATCTGAAAGACAGCCGTTCTCCGCTTGATGCGCACAGAGGAGAACCGCCTCACTATCTGCATATAGTAGATGCAAACGTGCCGTTAAGGTCTACGTTCATGGGTAACAGTGCATGCGTGGGAGGCGGCAGATCATAGGCCTGATCGTAATGCTGCTTCTGCGGATATGACGAGGAGTTCCACGAGGTTTTAAGTTATACGATAAAATAAATTATCTTGGGATAATAACAGGAGTAGAGAAAATGAAAGATGAGTTTGTGATAATAAAAGATACTCTGGTAAAATACAAAGGTTCAAGTAGATTTGTGGAGATTCCGGAGGGAGTCGCTACAATTGGTGACCGGGCTTTTCAAATGAAGAAGATCCAAAGTGTAAGCATGCCTGATACAGTAAAAGTCATTGGCAATGAAGCGTTCAGTAACTGCGAAAAACATATGCGAAGTCAGGATGTCTGATAACCTGGAATCTATAGGGTATGAGGCATTTTCAGAGTGTAAAGATCTGAAATCGATTAGTCTTCCTGATTCGTTGAATAAGATAGGCTATGGAGCTTTCCAGTCCACAGCTATTGAAACAATTGATCTGCCTGATGGAATAGAAGTGATCAATGCGAATACTTTTGAATGGTGCAGTGATCTCCGCCATGTAGGCTTGCCAAAGCATTTGAGATCTATAAACTGGCATGCTTTTCATAATTGTGAGAAATTGAGTGACATTACTGGTATTACTTCTACGCTTTGTGAGATCGGTATGGATGCGTTCACAGGATGTGAGGAACTGCTGGATGAAAATGGTTTTATAATCGTTGGCAACATACTCACATTTTACAACGGAAATGAGAGGGTGCTGACAATACCTGAAGGAGTAAAAAGTATAGGCTGTAATATCCAGGCATATTAAAAATGTATTTAAAGAAAATGAAGTAGATCGTGAAAGCAATTTGCAAAAAATGCAAATTGCTCACT
>OMRF01000151.1 GCA_900313435.1 uncultured Lachnospiraceae bacterium
AACGGGAATTGTTGTAAAATGATAAATAGACGCTGTCATGATAATATGAGGAGCCAAATTCCTTCATAAGCCAGGTTTTCCCAACCTGTCTCGCCCCCCAGAGTATCAGTGGCTTCCTATGTTTTTTGTTTTTCCAATCTACAAGCTTGTCTAAAAGAAGTCGTCTCATAAACTTTGCCTCCGCATCAGCCCCTATTCAGCCCCAAAAACAAAATAGACGAAAAAATGTAAAATGTCAACATTTTTTCGTCGGAAAAAGTGTTCTGCATCTACATTTTTTCGCCGATTGAAAATGGACCCCGGGGACAGTCCCGGGGGTCCAAAATGGAACCCGGGGGCTGGGCGTCCAAAACCGGAAAGGGGGTCCAAATCCCCCCTAAATCTTCCCCCCGAAATGCCGATAAAGATTATGAGTCACGGACGGACTCACTCAAATTTACAATAAGGCGAAACGGATTTCGCGGGCGCATGAGGCTTTGAAAAGGACGGTATTTTTATGCAGCTTAATGAGATCCGTTATGAACAGCTGAAGAATGACGCGGCGGCGACTGGCGCTTTCAAACGCGCAGGGGAGCGGGGTGAAAATTTCATCCTTGATACTTCTGAGGACGCCACCTTTCAGCTTTCAGGATCCCGGCAGGGGAAGGGGCTTCTTTCCTCGCGGGATTCTTTTTATGGGAAAAAGGATCTCCTCGATGAGGCGGTAACTGCCGCGGAAAACGCCGATATCGCTTCCCAGAGCGACATCTCGATGAAGAATCAGATGATGGCGAAGGCTGCGAAGGATCTCAATGAAGAAGCCTATGGAGAGAGCAAAAAAGAGGGCTTTGATCTTTCTTCGGAAAACCCCTATGAGATAGTGACGGTCGCGGACAAGATCAAAGTTAATCTCGCAAAGGCCGGAGTTGATGTTTCAAAGATGGGCGGGATCTCGGAAGCCGCTATAGAGGACTCTCCCGAGGTCAAGGCAGCCCTTTCGAAATATTCAGAGATAATGGAAAAGGGCGGGATCACAAAGGAAAGTGCTCTTTTCATGGTAAAGAACGAGCTTGAACCCACGATAGACAATGTTTATCGGGCTTCTTTCGGTGCGGCGGAAAATGAGAGCTCTGCAGCGAGCATGAAGGCTGCCGACTCCCTTGAGACCTCAGGTCAGCTTGCGCCCGTCTTTGAAAAAGCGTATCTTTCCCCGGATGATCTCGGAAAGGACGTGATCAGCAGTTTCATAGAAAACGATATCCCCGTAACGCCCGAAAATATGAACGCCTACACTGTCCTGACGAGAGGGCTGATGAAGGAAAACGGGGATGAGATAATGGCTGCCGTATCAGACGCAATAGCGGAAGGAAAGGCAGCAGGAGACGCCTATGTGATAGGCGGTCTTTCGATAACCGATGCATTGACTGACGCAATGCGTGTAGTAAAAGAGGCGACGCCCACTGACGTTGAAAATGTTGTACAGCGCGGCAGAACCCTCTCCATACTTACACTTTCCGCAGAGTTCTCATACAGGGAGGATGAAGCTTCACGCTCTCTTTCCTTCAGAATGGAGCTGAGGGCGAGGTCATTATTTTCAACAGGAGATGCCTCGGCCCTTCAAAGCCTGCGTTCGGGCCAGAACGAAGTGGATAATGCATCTCTTGACATCGATTCCGCAAAGAAGACCCTTGCCGAGGCAAGTCTTCTTATGACAAGCGTTTCTGCCCGCTCGATCATGCGGCACGGCCTTGATATAGAAACAAAGCCTCTTTTCGAGGTTCTTGAGCTGCTTAAGGCTGAGAACGAAAGCCCCCTGAGTTCAGAGAATTTCGAGAAGACGAACGCTGCTATCGGAGAGCTGAAGGACACCCCCATAGAGTTCCTGGGTTCCTACAAGAGCTTTTCCATAATGTCTCAGACACTGTCTACAGTGAGGGACGACGCCGTAAGCTTCAGACTCTCTTATCAAAAGGCAGAAGGCGCCTACGAGACCTTCGGGACGCAGGTGCGCAAGGATCTTGGGGACAGCATCAAAAAGGCGTTTTCAAATGTTTCCGATATATTATCCTCCCTTGAAATGGAGGATAATGATGATAACGCATCCGCAGTGCGTGTCCTTGGCTATAATTCCATAGAGATCAATAAAGAAAACATAATGTCGGCGAAGGCCTCCCTTCTTGAGGTTCGCCAGACTCTCAACCTTCTTCGCCCGGGCACCGTTGCTTCTATGATAAGGGAGGGGATAAATCCCCTTGAAATGAGCCTTTCTGAGCTTAAAGAGACTGCTCAGAAGATTAATAACGATAATAATACCCCCGAGGAAAGCTTCGGAAAATTCCTCTATAAGGCAGAGCGTACGGGAGAACTCAGTGAAGACGAGCTCTCCGCTTACAAGGGCATAGCCCGCCTCATCTATTCCGTTGAAAAGACTGACGGAGCCGTGATCGGGCAGCTCATGCTCGAGGGCGCAGATATCAATCTGAAGAACATGCTCACGGGCATTCGCTCAAGACGCCACCGCGGCATGGATTATACCGTGGATGATGATTTCGGCGGCGTATCCGCAAAGGATACCGGCTCTCTTTCGATCTCACAGCAGATAGAGAAGGCCTTCCAGGCAGGAAAGATGGTCGAGAGCGCGGATTATCTGAATCCCGCCACCTTCCATGCGGCAGCATCGGATGGCGATTATCTTTCATATACTCCGGAGGAATTTGAAGAGCGCCTTAAGAACGAGGATGCAAAGCTCTCTTCCCGGAACGGCTATACCGAAGAGGAAGAGGCGCTTGAAAAAGAATACGATAAAGAAAGCCTTGAAGAGATAAAGAAGGCGGTCTCCTCGGAGAAAGAAGTCTATAAGGCGCTTGAACGCCTTGATATTCCGGCATCTCCCGTTTATCTTTCCGCGATGCAAGGGCTTTTGAATGACCGGAATTTCATGTACCGTACCCTCTTTGGAAAAAGACCGTCAGAGGAAAGAAACATCTTTGGCGAAACCAATGATAAGGCGGAAGAAAAGGGCCTTTCCGATGTGATGGAGGACCTTATGCGCGCCTTTGGCGAGGCCGTGAAGACTCCGAAGGAGATGGCAGAGGCTCAGAGAAAGCTTTTTGATACGGCGGAGCACGCCATGGATGATATGATAATAGAGCAGGACATCACATCAGTAGATGTCAGGGGCATGAAGCAGATCTCAAAGTCCCTCCAGATCCTGTCAGGCATGGCGGAAAAGAAAGAGACCTACGAAATGCCCATCCTTGTTGCGGATGAGAACGGCACCATGATGCTGAAGATTGTCCGGGGAGAGGAACAGGAAAAGGGCGCTGTGGACCTTTCCATGGTCTTTGACAATATGGGGAGCATCACCGCGACGATCAAATATGAAAACGGCCATATAAGAGGCGCATTTGAGAGTGATTCGGCGCGGACGGACGCGATACTGAAGGGCGCAAAGGAAGCCCTTAATGATGCAATCGCAAGAGAGTCGGGCGCCTCGTCGGAATTAAGTATTTCATTAAAGACGAGAGTCAATATTAACGCTGTATTTACTGACTCTCCTTCGGCAGGGGAGGAAGAGGACTTCGGCTTTGAGACAGCGCCGTCTCTTCCGGATGATGACGGGATCGAAACCCGCCGCCTTTACGGGATAGCAAGGGCGGTGATCTCCGTACTGTCAGGAGTAAAGGATGAAATACCAGGCTAAGGTTTGTCCGGACAAAGTCCGATATATTATCTGTAAGTTGAAAAGGCACGGATGCCGTTAACTTATTTAAGTTATCCCTTAACGAACGAAGTGAGTTTAGGGATAACTATACAGGGCTACTTAACGAGTGCGAAGCACGAGTTTAGTAGCATTGGAATTTTCACAAAGCAAATCAAAGACGCATGGACGCGTAGTTAGATCATAGTTTTCATTGGGGGTACGCGCCATGAAGATCAATCACAATATTTCCGCAGTTGTTTCAAACAAGCACCTTCTTCGGACCGAGGATAATCTCAAAGCGTCCATGGAGAGGCTTTCAAGCGGCTTCAAAGTAAATCACGCCAAGGATAATCCTTCCGGCTTTGCTATCTCAAACAAGATGCAGTCCCAGATCAACGGTCTAGACCGCGCTTCCCAGAATTCTCTTGACGGTACATCCGTGATGGAGATCGCGGACGGCGCTATGGGCGAGATCCACGCGATGCTCCAGAGAATAAGAGAGCTTGCGGTTCAGGCCGGAAATGACACAAATACTGTCGAGGACAAGAGGTCCATCCAGACAGAGATAGATCAGATCAAGTCCGAGATCACGCGTATTTCGGAAACTACTGAGTTTAACACAAAGTCCCTTCTTGACGGTTCCCTGAATTCCCAGGTTTATCCGAACAAGGGAGCTGACTATGTAGAGAGGATACAGGTTTCTGATAATGTGGAGCCGGGGAAATACAAGTTTACCATCACAGCCCCTACCACACCGACGTCGCAGACCGCCGGTGCGGGAGCTAGAGCGGATATGCCGGTTACAGGTCTTCCATCCGCTACTGACTCTATCGGCAAATACACAACTAACGGGATCCTGAAGATAAACGGAGTGTCCTGCACCCTTACTACTGATATGACGAATGCGGAGGCTTATGAAAAGATAAGGGAGACAGCGGAGATTGCGGGCGCAAATCTCGAAAGCAATTCCGGAGGGGCTTATATCACAAGCCAGTTGTACGGAAGCAGCGCAAGGCTTGAGATCGTTACAACAACCCTTGAAGGAGTCGATGATAATTTCCTTGGCTTCAGCGGTTGCGACGAGCACAGGACAGATGCCGACGGACATGATGTTCACGTAGGCAAAGGCCGGGATCCCCAGATAACTCTTGACAAAACTACCGCTCCATTGAAGGATCATCCGAACGCCACGGTAACCTATTCCGGAAACTACAGCGGAAGCATTGTGACCATTACCGATATTAATGATTTCAAGATCAGCTTTCTTC
>OMRF01000152.1 GCA_900313435.1 uncultured Lachnospiraceae bacterium
CTGTATGAAAAGTACGGCTCCTGGGAGACGGTGGCGGAGAAATCCTTCTCGCCGAATGCGGGTGCCGATGCGGTTTTGGGACTGTATGATCTCTACTATGATCAGGACACGGACTATATCCACGAGCTTGTGATATCACCTGCAAGCATAGCGAAGGCGACCGTCAAAGCCTCTGCGTCACAGCCGTACACCGGAAGCGCTGTGACACCGGCAGTCACGGTGACGATCGGCGACAAGCTGCTCGTAGACGGGACGGACTATACCGTAACGTATAAAAACAACATCAATGTCGGAACGGCAACCATCAGAGTGAAGGGAAAGGGCGACTACACCGGAACGCTCACAAAAACCTTCAAGATCAAGCCGAAGCGGACCTCCTTGAAGAAGGTAACGGCAGGTACGAAATCCTTAACGGTGACCTGGACACAGCAGAAGCTGACGATGAAGAATACGCATATCACGGGCTATCAGCTTCAGTACAGCACCGATGCTTCCTTTGCGAAGGGAAATAAGCTCGTGACGGTACCGAAGTACTCGTCGAGCTCGCGGACGATCAAGAACCTGTCAAAAGGAAAGACGTACTATGTCCGCATCCGGACCTATAAGACGATCGGCGGCGTGAATATATATTCCACCTGGAGCGCCGCAAAAAGTGTAAAAGTAAAGTGATGATCGTGTCAAAGGCGGCAGCTCTTTATGAGCTGCCACCTTTGACATCTCTGCCTGATGGTGGTATGATGAACAAATGCGAGAGAAAAAAGAGATCCGTTGGGAAAAATTAGATAATACGGCGAATCTGTTCCCGGTCATCGCCCGAGAGGGTATGAGCAATGTGTACCGTGTGGCAGTCACCTTGCATGAGGAGATCGATCCTCTGCTTTTGCAGGATGCAGTAGAACGCGTGCTGCCTTTTTTTGATGTATTCAATATGAAGCTGAAGCGCGGCCTGTTCTGGTATTATTTCGAGACAAACGACAAACCGGCACCGAAGGTGCATGAGGAAAACGCCTATCCCTGCCTGTACATCAATCCCTACACGAATCACGATTACCAGTTTCGCGTGACCTATTACAAACGGAGGATCAATCTGGAGGTCTTTCACGCCCTGACGGACGGCAACGGTGCGCTCCTCTTTTTAAAGGAGGTCGCTTACTGTTATCTTCGCTTAAAGCACAAGGAGCTTGCCGATTCGCAGCCTGCGGGCCTGTCGGTCAACACATCCTTAGACAGCGAGGACAGCTATCTGAAAAACTACAAAAAGAAGGCGAAGAAGGGCTACAAGACCGAGAAGGCGCTGATCGTGAAGGGCGAGAAGTTCTATCGCACGCAGTACGGTGTGGTCCAGGCCTACATTTCGCTTCCCGATATCAAACGCGTGGCAAAGCATTACGGTGTCACCATCAACCAGTATCTGGTCGGCGTGTTTACATACGCCATCTACAAGGCTTACCTGAAGGAAAAGCCGTGCGATCAGCCGATCTCCACCTGTGTGCCGGTGAACCTGCGCCCGTATTTTGACTCGGAGACCACGAAGAATTTCTTTGCTGTCGTGTCGGCCGTGTTCAAGCCGACAGAGGAGCATTATGAATTTGAGGATGTTTTAAATATCATTGCGGAAAGCCTGCGTTTCCAGATCAGCAAGGACAATCTGGAACGACTGTTTTCCTATAATGTATCCAATCAGACGAATTTTATGCTGCGTGCCTTCCCGCTCTTTTTAAAGAACCTGGGCATGAAGCTGGTGTACAACAGCTCGGCGCGCGCAAACACCTCGACCGTGACCAACCTGGGTGTGATAGCGGTGGACGAGGCCTACAGGCCTTATATAGAAAGCTTTTACGCCCTTCTTTCCATGTCGAAGGGGCAGAATATCAAGGGGGCGGTGTGCTCCTACGGGGACACGCTGGTATTCTCCTTAAGTGCCGCGATCAGGGAGACGGATATCCAAAAGGCCTTTGTCCGTCAGATGACGGGGGACGGAATTCATGTCGAGATAGAAACAAACGGAGTTTACGATGAATAAATGCGGGAAATGCAATGTGAATATCAGAGATGATGTGAAGGTATGCCCGCTTTGCGGAGCGCCGCTCAGCTTGGAGGCGGGTGCGGCGGCGGGGGTCGGCTACCCGGACGTATCACAGCGTTTTCGCCTGATGCGGTTTTTGATCAAGGTGGCCATCTTTTCTTCCGTTGTGGCGCAGATCATACTGGCGATCATCGATTATGCCACGGACAAAGCGTTTTCCTGGAGCATGATCACGGCGGTGGGACTTGCCTTCGGGTGCTTTACGCTCGCCTATTCATTTCAGAATAACAAGACCCTGCAGCGAAAGCTTGTGGGACAGCTGCTTGCGGCGATTGTGGTGATCCTGCTCTTAAATCGGATCATCGGGCATGGATTATGGGGGCTTTCCATCGCGGTTCCCTGCGCGATCGCGGCTATCGAGGGCGCGGTTGTCGTGCTGATGTTTACCGATCTTTCGCACTGGCAGGTCTACGTGATGGCACAGGTTTGGATCGTGCTGATCGGTATCGCGATGCTGATCGTGACGATCGTAATAGACGAGGAACTGTGGCTGCTTCCGGCGGCTGCGGCGGGATTCACGGTGGTCGTGCTCGCGGCCATGGTGGTGTTCGGCGGCAGACATGCGACCGCGGAATTAAAGAGAAGGTTCAGGGTTTAAAATGGCAGAAGAGTTAAGCAGGAAATCCAGGCTGATCCGTGACCTTGTTGCGCGCTTTAACGGCACGCCGTACATCAAGGATCATATTGTGGGTGACCACAGAAACGACAGTGATTTCGACAAGAATTTTACATATCCGACACATCTTGCGGCAGAGAAGATCACCCTGCCGCAGTTTCGTATGGAGCTGTTGAAAAGAACCGACCTGGAGAATGAGGACACCACGGAGAGGAGAACCTGCGGCAAGGGCTGGGCAATCCTGCAGTTGCACGGCGGAGGCTATGTGGGAGCCTTTAAGACGAATTACAGGCGCATGGCAGGCCTTTATTCCGAGGTCGGAAACGGTGCCTGTGTGCTGACACCGGACTACCGCGTGGCCCCGGAGCATCCCTTCCCGGCTGCGCTTTATGATGCGCTCACCTGTATCGACTGGCTGCGCGCGCAGGGGATTCCGGAGAGCCGGATGATCCTGGCGGGCGATTCCGCCGGCGGCGGGCTGGCCATGGCGGTGACGGCATATCTTCGCGACCGCGACCGC
>OMRF01000155.1 GCA_900313435.1 uncultured Lachnospiraceae bacterium
GATCGGTAAGTTGAAAGTTGCAGCTGACAGGAGCAGCCGGTGGGCAGACAAAAGTGAAAATTCAAAGATAGGATTTGATCCCGTAAAGGAGCATGACAGAAGCATCGCGACCAGATCATTTATAGGCGCGAAAACAAAAAAGATGCAGGCACGTGTAAAATCCTATGAACTGCGCATAGACCGGGAGATCGAAGAGAAGGAGGGTTTGCTGCAGGATATCGAGAAGGTATCGGATCTGAAAATAGAGCCGCTAAGATTCCATAAGGAAGTGCTTATTAACGCAAATGATCTGTCACTTAAGTACAACGGCGCTGTCAAGGCGTTGTTTGAGGGACTGCGTTTTCAGGTAAAGCGCGGCGAGAGGATCATTCTTTCCGGGGAGAACGGATGCGGAAAATCAAGTGTTCTGAAGGCTATATTGCAAAGAGCAGACTGCCTGAAGCCGGGAGAGGCTCCCGGGCTTCTCATATCAGGAGAACTATCTGTTTCATCAGGAATGACGATATCATATATCAACCAGGATACATCTTTTTTGTCAGGCACTTTGAGAAAATACTGCGAGAAACAGGGACTTAATGAAAGCCTGTTTCTTGCGGTACTCCGGCAGCTTGATCTCGGACGGGAACAGTTCGTGAAGAATATGGAGGATCTCTCAGAAGGTCAGAAGAAAAAGGTGTTGATCGCTGCGAGCCTGATCACCCCTGCACATTTATATATCTGGGATGAGCCGCTTAACTTTATCGATGTGTTCTCGCGGATGCAGATTGAAAAGCTGATCCTTAAGTATGAGCCTACTATGCTTTTGGTAGAGCATGATGTGAGGTTTCAGGAAAAGGTGGGGACGGATATTATCAGGATAGAATAATGGCCCCCGGACGGTTTTGGACCCCCGGGACTGTCCCGGGGGTCCAAACCGAGGTCGGAGGTCCAAAAGGTTCATTGCATATCTGAAAGATTCAGGTTCTTCACCTGTCTAAGGGCGATCGCATTGATCACGAACGCGAAGACCGCTGTTATAGCTGCGGCAAGAAGCCATGCGCTCCATTGGATGTTCTTCATAAAGAAGAGAATTGAGCCTTCTATGGCGGAAAGGACTTTGATCGAAAGGAGTTGTCCGAGGATAAGACCGATGATTATTCCGATGACCGTTGAAGCGATAGACTCCTTCTGGATGTAGGCCTTCACCTCCCGGACCGTAAAGCCGTTGATCCTCATTATGGTAAGCTCGCGTTTCTTTTGGTTGATGTTCATGTTCACGAGGTTCAGCAGGATGAAGTATGACATCAATCCTGCGAGAAAGACCATTATGAGCGCAAGATAATTTGTCATTGATGTAATATTCTCAATAGACTTCCGTTGGGTCTCAGTGGCCTTTACTCCCATTATCTTTTCATTGTCGTTAAGATCATCCGTGAGATTCTTTTGATCCGCGCCATTTGTTTTTACAAGGAAGGCGTTTTCGCTACAGTCCTTTCCATAGATCTCTTTGTAAGATTCCTTCGAGATCAGAAGATACTGCCCCAGGTTGACGTCAAAGATCTCAGCGACCCTTGCCGGATGTGAATGCATGTCAGAGCCATATACGAGAAGGGTATCTCCTTCAGAAAGCCCCATCTGCCTTGCGGCGGTGTAGTTCAAAAAGATCCCGTCATCTTTGACATCCAAAGGCTTCTTTGTTTCGTGATCCCTCATAGAGTAATAATCCTGGAGTTGATCCAGATCAGCGCAGATCAGATTATAGCCTGAGAGCTTGTCCTTTGCCTCGCAGATTATGTTTTCAGAGGTGACATGAATGGATGAGGCACCGGCTTTTTCAAGCATAGATGAGATCTCTTTCATATCTTCCTGTTTAGCGCTTTTTGAAAGGTCTACCTCAAGCTGGTAATGCATGATAGTAGTGAACTGGTTTTGCACGGAGCCGATTATTGAGGTGCGCATGGTAAAGCCTGTGACCATCATGACCGCGCAGCCGGCAATACTAGCTATGGTGACTATAATGCGCTTTTTGTCGTTCTTGATATTTAAAAGGATGATCCTTGCCTGAAGAGGGAGGCGGCTCTTTTTCTTTTTGCTCCTGTTGTTGGTGGGGGGCATCTTCTCCTGCATCAGTTCTCTTGCGGGAGCTTTTAAAAGTTCGAAGCAGGCGGCATATACCGAAAAGACAGTCAGAACCACGCCTCCTATGAGAAGGATGATCATGAGCGAAGGGATCATGCCCCTTTCCTCCGGATAGACATAGAGTGCTCCGTAGGATTTAAGAACGAAATTCTGAAGCGCCAGATGTCCGAATATCAACCCGAGCACCATTCCGATCAATGAAGCGGAAAGTCCGAATAAAAGGTATTTGAAGAAGATCTCGCGCCCGAAAAAGCCAAGAGCTTTTGCGGCTCCGAGCAGCTTTCTCTGATCTTCTATCAGCTTTCCGACTGTGGTATAGATCACGAGCGCGGCTACGATAATGAATACAGAAGCAAAGTAGATGCCGAGGCTCCGTACATTCTCGGCACTGCTCTTTACGTTGGAGAAGCTGAAATTGAAGCTTGGATCCAGCAGAACCCATGAACAGGGAGTAAGGTTGTCGATCTGTGCCTTAGCCTTCGCAAGCTCCTCAGTTGCGTCATCAAGCTTTTTTGAGTATTCCTCATACTGTATTTTTCCGTCGGCCAGCTGTTTTTTCGCATCCTCAAGCGTTTTAAGATTTGCGTCAAGCTCGGCAATGCCCGCGTTATATTTTTCCTGTCCCTCCTGATATTCAGTGAGGCCGGCGTTATATTGGGAGAGACTCTCAAGATACTTTGCGTGACCCGCGTCCCACTGCTTTACTCCGTTGATAGCTTTGTTTATATTGTCTGAAAGAGGGAGGTCGATATCGCTTTGCTGAACAGCTGCCTTCAGTTTCTCTCTTTCTTCAGGTGAGATATCGGAAGGGGTTTCATCAATGATCTCACAGATATAATCCTTGAGAAGCTGTGGATCGGCGGATATATCCGGAAGCAGGTTAAGATTGATAGAGAGATAAGGTGTGATCTTGAACTCAGAAGCCCTGACATTCGGAGCCTTAAGATTCACATTGTATGAAGGCGACTCGAAGACGATCATGTGAGCCATGGCTTCTGCAATGGGATCCCCTTCTACTGCTGCATATAAAGCATTCTTGATCGTTTGTCTCGCCTGTTCCTTTCCGTCTTCGATCTGCACCCATCCGTCAAGAAGCTGTGCTTCGGCATCACTTAAAGCCTTTTTTCCTGAATCAAGCTGATCTTTTCCGGAAGCAAGTTCGGTTGCAGCATTGGAAAGCTGGGCTTCCCCATCTTTTGCCTGCTGCTCGCCCTGTTCCAGCTTGAACTCACCGATATCAAGATCTGTCTTCTTGCTTACGAGCTGCTCCTTACCGGCATCAAGCTCCTTCTGTTTTTCGTTGAGCTTTTTTTTGGCAGCATCCTTCATTTCTTCGGTACGTCTTGTTGTGTTTACCTTTGCAAGATCCTCAAGGATTTCAATTCCGTTTTTTACTGCATCATCATATTCGGAAGAGAAACGGCTCAGATCTTTTGTGGCATTGAAGCGAACAAGAGTCCTGAAATAGCAACCGGCATTTTCACCCATATCAAAGGCATCCTGCTTTACCATAAGGACCTGGTTTCCTGCCGTGACCTGGCTGCTCGCCGCCTGATCGGGGGCAAGGATTATCCCCGTGATCTTGAAACTGTCCCTTTTAAGAAAATCGGGTTTTGAACCATCATCTCCCTTCAGGGTGACGGTGTCTCCGGTCTTAAGCCCGGTCGTTTTAGAGGCACCTTTTTCGATGACGCATTCTTCCGTGCTTTCCGGGAGCCTTCCCTCTACGAGAACGGGTACATTTATCCTTTCCGTAAGAGAGCTGACATCCGCGATGAATGGATCTTCGGTGGAGCTTATCTTTGCGGTTATTGTCTGCTTTCCTTCCGCGTCCGCTACCGGATCAAGAGCTTTGATGTCCTCGATATCCCGTGAGGAAAAGAGCAGTGAGGATATCATTTCAACATCGCGGAAATTGGTCTGTTCATAAAAACGAAGACCGCTTTCGTAAAGACCGGTCGCTCCGTGGTTTACGCCTACAAAGGTCAGGATCGCGAGCATCGAGATAATGAGGATGGAAAGCCAGGATATAAAGTGCTTTTTTATGGTTCGGGTAGAATCTTTGATCTGTGTTTTTTTCATTTTTATTACCAGACAAGTTCTTCAGCGTGAACGGGGTGGAGATTTCTCTTGATGCTTGCAATACGCCCGGATCGCACTTTGATCACGCGATCCGCCATTTTTGCGATCTCGGGATTGTGGGTGACCATCATTACAGTTGTTCCGTGGTTTCTTACCACATCCTCTATCACATGGAGGACTTCGATACTGGTCTCATAATCAAGCGCCGCCGTAGGTTCATCCGCGAGGATGAGCTTGGGCTTCTTCACGATCGCGCGGGCTATCGACACACGCTGCTGCTGACCTCCGGACATCTGTCC
>OMRF01000156.1 GCA_900313435.1 uncultured Lachnospiraceae bacterium
ATCTGCCGCAATCCTATCCGGATCCGGAAAGATCTACACGGGTGTGTGCATCGATACCTGCTCCACCCTGGGAATCTGCGCCGAGAGGAATGCGATCTTCAATATGATCACCAACGGCGAGCAGGTGATCAAAAAGGTACTCGCGATCCTGCCGGACGGTTCGAGCGGAGCGCCGTGCGGCGCCTGCCGCGAGCTGATGGTGCAGCTGATGCCCGGAAAGTATCAGGGCATTGAGATCATGATGGACGTAAAAGAGGAGAAGGTGATGACGCTCGGCGAACTGACGCCGGAGTGGTGGATCAAGTGAGAAAACCGTTCTCGAATCGACGGACGGTGCTCCGATGCCGGTGTATCTCAACAACTTAAAGGTGAACTCAGGAGAAAGCGCGTGACCCGGGCTGTTTAGATTAAGGGGAGAAACTGCGAATGAAAGAAATATGCATAAAAGCGGATAAAAACAATATAGAAGAGGTATTCTCCTTCGTGGAAGGAGAGCTTGCCGCCACGGAGGGGATCAGCCGGAAGGATGTACTGAAGCTGCACATGATCGTGGACGAGATCTTTGCCAATATTTCCGATTACGCTTACGGGGATACAAAGGGAGATGTAAAGGTTTCGTATGAGTACGACAGCGAGAGCGATACGGTCACGATCACCTTTACGGATGAGGGCGTGCCCTATAACCCGCTTTCGGCGGAGACGCCGGACATCACGCTCTCGGCGAAGGAACGGAAAGCCGGCGGGCTCGGACTCTTCATGGTGAAAAACACGGTGGATGATATCCGTTACGAGACCGCTGACGGAAAAAATATATTAATACTTACAAAGATAGTAGGAGGAGAAGGAAATCATGTTTAACATCAAAGCAAATTTATCGGGAACCACATTGAACATTGCATTGGAGGGGTTGCTCGACACCCAGACGGCGCCGAAGCTCGAAGAGGTGATCACGGAGAAGATCGGCGCTGCCGACGAGGTAAACTTCGATCTTGCGGGCCTTGAGTACCTTACCAGTGCCGGCCTGCGCGTGCTGCTCACGGCGCAGCAGGAAATGGATGACAAGGACGGAAAGATGACCATGGCAAACGTCAATGACGAGATCATGGAGGTCTTTGAAATGACCGGATTTACGGATGTACTGACGATCATCTGATAGCCGGAAGGTATGATTGTTTTGTCGGAGGGTTTAAATGACAAACGGGAAAAACAACAACAGCAGGGTGACTAAGAAAACCGCTGTCATTACCGTGGGATTCGATATATTCCTGATCATCGCAACGATCGTGATCCTGCATTTTCGGGATGTGGAGACCCTGTCGCCGGTCCGCGCCATGAACGTCGGCATAGACTTGGTCTGCATGATCATAGGATTTTTACTCCTGCTGTTTTGCTACATCGATCTGCAACGCGTGGGCGTGGACTTCAAATTCTTTCGCTATATGGTCCAGGCGACGATCATGGCGCTTTTTACGGATGCCTGCGCGTGGGTGATGGAAAACCGCCCGGAGCTCTGGCTGCTGAACAGGATCGACAACACGGTGTTTTATCTGACAATGCCCACTGTGATCTATTGCTTTTGGCGCTATGTGACACAGATCATCGGGCGGGATGAACCGTTGGTAAAGAAGGCGGAGCTTTTTCTGAAGCTCGGTTATGTGGTGGAAATGCTTCTGTGCGTGGCAAACTTCTTCTTCGGGTTTTTCTTTACCATTGACCATCAGGGAGTGTATCACAGGGGAGCGCTTTTCCCGCTTTTCATGCTTTACACCGTGGTCTTGCTCATCTTGGTCGTTGCACTTCTTGTGACAAGCAGGAAGCGGCTCACCAGAAAACAGATCATAGCCATTGCGACCTATTTAGCCACGCCCTTTCCGATCGTGTTCATATCCATATTTATTTACGGGCTTTCGCTAAACTACGCGATCTGTATGCTGGATACGCTCGTCATGTACTGTATTCTGAACATAGAACAGGGCAGGGAAAAGCTTGCCGTGGAAAAAGAGCTTTCCACAGCATCCTCCATTCAGGAGGGCGTGCTCCCGCATGTGTTCCCGCTGTTTCCGGAGAGGAAGGAGTTTGACCTGCATGCCTCCATGGATCCGGCCAAGGAGGTGGGAGGCGACTTTTACGA
>OMRF01000059.1 GCA_900313435.1 uncultured Lachnospiraceae bacterium
GGGAAAATAAAAATGGATGAAGAAAGCTTTAAAGAAGCCATAAGACATGCGAAGATACCCATCCTCGTGCTTGACCAGAAATGGCACAGGCTGTTTGCCATAAGCGGAAAGCCCGATGAAGTAAAAAGCCTTGAGGTTGAGATGAACGAACTTCTGCAGCTTCAGGGCAAACTGAATACCGAACAGAGGGAACTCAAAAAACTGAAAAACCGCCTCATGAACAATATCGTTTCCAACATGGATAATGCCGGAGACGGTTCTATGGAAAATGACAAGCGCCTTATCGATGAGACAAATGAAAAGATCAAGGCTAATGAGGATGAGCTCCTTGACCTGCCAAACAGGATAAAGGAAACTGACGGAGCCCTCATGATGGCAACCATGCGCTTTTGTTATGCAAAACTCAGAACAAACGCCAGTGAAGCCGCAGAGATAGCAGAATGGATCAAAAATGTCAGGATCGAGCTGAAAAAGAATATCATCAAAAAGCAGAACAGGGAGATAAACAACAAGGAAATATATTCCTACATGCATGACATCTTCGGAAAGGATGTCCTGAATCTCTTCGATGTCGCAGATCAGCAGGATCTCCTTGATCCTCCGAAGCCTCCCGATCTGTCTGCAGGTAAAGCTTCTCCTTCGGATGAAAAAAAGCCGACGGAAAATATCACCGCTGACTTAAGTTCAAAGGATGATGAGTAAAAAGGGATAAGAAATTGAAGTATGTTCTGACAGGAGAGGAAGCGCAGGCCCTTGATAAGGCCACACAGGAAAGCTTTCATATGGATGACCTTGTCCTTATGGAGCGGGCTGCACTTTCATTATCCGATGAGATAAAAAAACGTTTTTCAAAGGATGAAAAGATCCTTTTTATCTGCGGTACCGGAAACAACGGCGCCGACGGGGTCGCCTCGGCAAGGATCCTTTTTAATCAGGGCTATTTAAATGTTTCCTTATGCCTTGCCCTCGGAAAGGAAAAGCTTTCAAAAGCCATGCAAAGGCAGCTTTCGATCGCCGAGGCTTACAATGTCCCTTTTTCAGACGATCTTGCAGATATGGAAAGCTTCAATGTCATCGTAGATGCACTTTTTGGCACGGGGCTTAACAGGGAGATCGAAGGAAGGGCTAAAGATGTCGTAGATAAGATCAATTCATCAAAAGCCTTTGTTATAGCCTGTGACACAGCAAGCGGCATAGACCATACTGTGGGCGCGGTCAATGGTCCCTGCGTGAAGGCGGATCTTACCGTTAGCTTTTCATTTTTGAAGAGAGGGCAGCTCCTTTTTCCCGGAAGGGATCATTCGGGAGAGACCGTAGTTCCTGATATCGGGATCTATCCATGCAAAACTTTGGATCAAACTAAAGCAACTCTCCTTTCTGAAATGAAAGACATTAAAGAGCTGATCCCCAAAAGAAAGAGAGATTCCCACAAGGGCTCCTACGGAAAAGTTCTTTGTATCGCGGGAAGCCATGGAATGGCTGGCGCTGCATACTTTTCGGCAAAGGCCGCCTATCTTTCAGGTGCGGGAATAGTCCGTATCTATTCTCCGGAGGAGAACAGATACGTGCTTCAGGAAAGGCTTCCTGAGGCTGTGATGACCACCTATGTTGAGAACCATGAAACAGATCCGCTTTCCGACATTATATTTGATGCAGACGCGGTTCTTATAGGTCCCGGAATAGGGAAAGGGAAGGGCGCACGGGATATATTGGACTATGTCCTTTTAAACGCTTCATGTCCCGTTGTCCTCGATGCTGACGCACTAAACATAATAGCCGAGGACAAGAGCCTTCTAAATTGCCCTCATTCAGAGCTGATACTGACTCCCCACATGGGAGAGCTTTCAAGGCTTTTAGATAAACCTGTATCGCAGATCAAAAGCCGTATCTTTGAGTTTTGCAGAGCTTTTACGACCGAGCATCAGCTTTCCCTGATCGCGAAAGATTCCGTGACTATCGTCTTTTTGTCAGACGGACGGACCATTATCAATCCAACAGGTAATGACAGCCTCTCAACCGCAGGAAGCGGCGACGTACTATCCGGATTGATCGCGGGTCTAATCGCATCAGGCGCAAAGTCCTCAGATGCTGCTGTGGCTGCCCCTTTCATACATGGGCTTTCCGGAGAAATGGCAGGAAGGATTGGCTCAAGCTACTGCGTTACTGCAAGTGATATCCTTAATATGATCCCATCCGCATTTTCGGAGGTTCTTTCCTGATGGACAAAAATCGTGTTCACGCCGACATAGATCTTGACGCTGTCGTTTCAAATCTTTCGAATATGAAAAAGGTCCTTCCCGGGGATACTTTGGTAGCC
Organism: uncultured Lachnospiraceae bacterium; assembly: GCA_900313435.1. Lineage (GTDB taxonomy): Bacteria > Bacillota > Clostridia > Lachnospirales > Lachnospiraceae > RUG306. The sequence goes on from OMRF01000059.1 coordinate 2,318, forward strand.
TGTGTTCTGAAGACTGACGCTTATGGACACGGTGTGGTTCCAATCGCAAAGACAGTCACGGAGCTTCCCTTTGTATGGGGGCTTTGTGTCGCAACGGTAGACGAGGCTCTCGATCTTCGCTCTTCAGGTATTGAAAAGCCGATCCTCATATTAGGCTACACCTTCCCGGAGTCCTATGAGGAGATAATAAAGCACGATCTCAGACCCGCTATCCTTTCCTATGACATGGCTCTTGCCTACTCAAAGGCCGCAGAAAGGCTTTCAAAAGAGGTCTTTTGTCACATAAAGCTTGACACCGGTATGGGACGCATCGGCTTCTCATGTAAAGAGGATGCACTTTCTGAGATAGAAAAGGTCTTTTCGTTAAAGAATATTCATCCCGAGGGGATATTTACTCATTTTGCAAGAGCAGATGAGGCGGAATCCGAGGCTACAGACAGGCAGTTTTCCCTGTTTACCGATGCGATAGGCGCTCTTGAAAAAAAAGGTATCTCCTTTGATATCCGCCATTGTGCGAATTCAGCCGCTGCCATAAGCTATCCAAAGGTCTCTCTTGATATGGTCCGGGCAGGGATAACCATGTACGGACTTTGGCCTTCAAGCGAGGTGGATCATGGTTTTCCGCTCACGCCCGTGCTGTCCCTTTATTCCAGCGTATCCTTCATAAAAACCGTGGAAAAAGGTGCTACTATAAGCTATGGCGGCACATTTGAAGCTCCTTCTGAGATGGTCATCGCCACGATCCCCGTTGGCTATGGAGATGGATATGCGAGGAGCCTTTCAAACAAGGGATCTGTTCTGATCCGTGGAAAAAGGGCGCCTATTCTCGGACGTATCTGCATGGATCAGTTCATGGTAGATATCACTGATATACCCGGTGTCAGTGTGGGTGATACAGTAACCCTTGTGGGACGTGACGGGGATGATGAGATTACCCTTGAAGAGCTTGGAGAACTCTCTCAGAGATTTAACTATGAATTTGCCTGCTGTCTCGGAAACCGGATACCAAGGCTGTATTACAGAGGCGGAAGATTGGTTGATACAGTTGAATACTTATGATTTTTAAAAGGAGCGTGATTATCTTATGGACGACCCATCCGGCCGATCGCGAAACAAGAAAAAGAGCATGAGAAAATTCTTCGGAAGAAAAAATAATGTAACCGAGGAAGATGTAATCTCCATGGTGCATGAGGGACGCGAAAATGGTGTATTTTTAAGTTCTGAAGCCCGAATGATCAAAAATGTCTTTGAGTTCGATGAAAAGGACGCAAAGGACATCATGATCCACAGGAATAATATCACTGCACTTGACGGAGAGATCACCCTTCGGAGGGCAAAGGAGGTCTTTATGGATAAGACCTTCTCAAGGATCCCTGTATATGTGGGCGACCTTGACAATATCATAGGCATACTCCACATCAGGGAGGTACTTATCTTTTCCTCCAGGGAGGATGAGCTTGAAAAAAAGATAAGAGATATAGACGGACTTCTTCAAAAGGCGGAGTCTGTGCCCGAGACACGTTCCATCAATACTTTGTTCACACAGATGCAGATCGACAAACTCCACATGGTCATCGTGACAGATGAGTACGGACAGACAAGCGGCCTCATCTCAATGGAGGATATACTCGAAGAGATCGTCGGAAACATCGAGGATGAGCACGACAAGGAACAGCCGGATGCCGTTCTGGTTTCAGGTGATGGCTATACGATGGACGGCATGACCGCACTCTCGGAAGTTTCAGAAAAGCTCCTTATCGATTTCGGGGACACCGAGATCGAAACCCTGAACGGTTTTCTTACGGACGAACTTGGCAGGATTCCCGAAGAGCATTCGACTTTTGATGTTGAAGCAAAAGGGTATGTCTTTCATGTATGCGGAGTAAGGAACGGGGTAATAGGAAAGGTAAGGGTCAAGAAGATTGAATAAAAACATCTGAAATGGTACAATACCATGTGCCGATGAGTGTTATTTTGATCGTTGATCAAATTTTTAAAAGAAAGCAGGAATTATGTCAGGACATTCAAAATTTGCGAATATCAAACACAAAAAGGAAAAGAATGATGCCGCACGTGGCAAGGTCTTTACAATGATCGGCCGCGAGATCGCTGTTGCCGTAAAGGAGGGTGGTCCGGATCCGAATAACAACGGAAAGCTCCGTGAAGTGATTGCCAAGGCAAAGGCTTCAAATATGCCAAATGACACTATAGAACGAGGCATCAAAAAAGCCGCGGGCGATGTCAATTCCGTAAACTTCGTTACTGTCACCTATGAGGGCTACGGTCCCGGTGGAACCGCGATAATAGTAAACGCCCTCACCGACAATAAGAACCGGACCGCAGCAAATGTCAGAAACTGCTTTTCAAAGGGGCAGGGCTCCATCGGTGCCCAGGGCTGCGTAAGCTATATGTTTGATGAGAGGGGACAGATCATCGTGGCAAAGGAGGAATATGAGACCGACCCCGATGAGTTTATGATGGATGCGCTTGATATGGGGGCTCTTGATTTCTCCGATGAGGAGGATAGCTATGTTATCACCACGGAGCCTTCTGATTTTGAAACAGTCAGAGCCGCCTTTGAGGAGAAAAAGATCCCCATGGCGGATGCCCGGGTTACAATGCTGCCTCAGAATTATGTGACCCTTTCAAATGATGCCGACAAGACAAATATCAGGCGTATACTCGATTTTCTTGATGAAGATGATGACGTTTCGGAAGTATATACAAACTGGGATGAAGGAGATTGATGATGAGAAAGATCCTTTTTGCAGCGAGTGAATGTGTTCCCTTTGTGAAGACCGGCGGTCTAGCTGACGTTGTCGGAGCGCTTCCGAAGGAGTTCCCGAAAAGTGACTGGGACATCAGGGTTGTTGTACCCAATTACACCTGCATACCTCCTTATTTCAGAGATCAGTTCAGGGAAGTCTGCCATTTTAATATGACCTGCGGTCCCTTCATCGGAGAAAAATATGTCGGGGTTAAGGAATATGTTTGGGAAGGTATCACCTATTATTTCATAGACAATCTCGAATATTTTGAATGCTTCTATCCCTACGGTGATACAAGATATGATATAGAAAAATTCACCTTTTTCGATAAGGCTGTTCTTTCTATGCTCCCCGTGATCGACTTCAGACCGGATCTTATCCATTGTCATGACTGGCAGACCGGTCTTATTCCTGTTTATCTCAAGAATGAATTTCAGGGGAATCCCTTCTTCTGGAACATAAAATCCATGATGACGATACACAATCTGAAGTTTCAGGGTATCTGGGATATAAAGACATTGAAAGGGCTTTCCGGTCTTTCGGCGGATCTCTTTACTCCCGACAAGCTGGAGTTCAACAAGCAGGGCAATATGATGAAGGGCGGACTTGTATACGCTGATTATATCACCACCGTGAGCGACAGCTATGCCCAGGAGATACAGACTCCTTATTACGGAGAGGGACTTGACGGTCTGCTCTCATCACGGCACTTTGATATGAAGGGCATTGTAAACGGGATAGATTACATCTCATATGACCCGTCTACTGACGAAAAGCTCTATCAGAACTATGATGTAAGTTCCTTCAGGAAGAATAAAAAGATCAACAAACAGCGTCTCCAGGAGGATATGGATCTCGCCGTTGACTCCGGAAAATACATGATAGGTCTTGTTTCAAGACTCACCGACCAAAAGGGGCTTGACCTCATCAATTATTGCATAGAAGGAATAGTGGATGACAATACCCAGCTCGTAGTTATTGGTACAGGTGAGAGCCGTTATGAGAATATGTTCCGTCATTACGCATGGAAATATCCGGACAGGGTATCAGCAAATATCTGTTATTCAGACGACCTGGCAAGAAAGCTCTATGCTGCAGCGGACTCGTTCCTGATGCCCAGCCGTTTTGAGCCCTGCGGTCTCACACAGCTCATCTCCTTCAGATACGGCACTGTTCCGATCGTCCGGGAAACAGGCGGACTCAAGGATACCGTAGAGCCCTACAACGAGTATGAGCACACCGGAGACGGCTTCTCCTTTAGGAATTACAATGGCGATGAGCTTTTAAATACTGTTAATTATTCAAAATATGTTTATTTCGTAAAGAAGACCCAGTGGAACAAGATAGTTGAACGCGGAATGAAAAAGGACTACTCCTGGGCACATTCAAAGGGCAGCTATCAGGCTCTTTACGAATATCTGATCGGGTGATATTCATCTGATGGCTAAGAAAAAAAAGTCTGCACCTTTGAAAAGCAACAAAAACAATACTACTGATGTCATAACGAAGGAGAGCCTTCGCTATGACATCATTATTATTGTATCCATAGCCGTATCGGTAATACTGTTCATCGGAAATCTTGGTATTTCCGGTCAGGTACTTGATACGATCTCAAGATTCTTCTTCGGCCTCATCGGCCTTATTTCCTATGTTCTGCCTTTTATCATTATCTTTTTCACACTTTTTCTGATCGCAAACAGAGCAAAAAAACGGTCCATCCGTTCAAAGGTCATATTTTTACTGCTCATTCTCCTTTGTTTTTGCGTATTCTTTGAACTTATCAAGTCAGGAGGAGATATTGAAGGGCCCGGCGCTGCCTACCTTTCTTCATACCGCGAAAAAACAGGGGGAGGACTTTTCGGAGGTCTTTTTGCTTATCTTTTGTTCAAGGGCTTTGGAACCGCGGCCGCCTATATAATCACGATAGCCCTTATCCTCCTTTTTGTCCTTCTTTTTGTAGGCCGCTCTGTTTATACAAGAGCAGAGAAGAAGACCGATGTCTTGAAGAAAAAGCTTGAACTGAGCCGCTCTGAAAAACAGAAAAGAAGAGCACTTGAAGAAGAAGAAAAAATAAGGGTTCATGAGGGCTTTGACGAAGGAGAAAAAAGACTTGACCGGCATGCAAGTGGGGTAAAACTCCAGAATCTGCGTTCTGACACAAAGAAAGATGAAATGAATGACTCTGATGAGATGCATGAGTTGTTTTCAAATAATGAAAACACTTTGCCTTTGACACCACTCGTTGAAAGGCCTCTTCGGGAAAAAGTTTCATCTGATGGGATGCATGAATTAAGTTCACAGGCAGAAAGCATAAAAAGCGTTGAAAGCGTGGAGATTGAAAAACCTGTACCGGAGGAAAAAAAGAAAACGTCTCCCGTAAAGAAAAAAGCCCCCGTAAGTAAAGAACCGGTCAGTGTAGAGAGTGTCGTTGAAAAGAAGATCGTGCCTGATGACGGCTTCTATGTTTATCCTGTCATCGACCTTCTGAATAAGGCAAAGAGTTCTTCGGAAAAAGGAAAGGATTCATCTGAAGCTCTTTTCATGACCCTTCAGAAGACCCTTGACAATTTCGGTGTTGACGCGAAGGTCACAAACTATGTCACGGGACCTTCCGTCACAAGGTTTGAGATAGAGCTTCGTACCGGAGTCAAGGTCGCGAAGATCACAAATCTCGAGAACGACATCAAACTCAATCTCGCGGTTTCGGATATCAGGATCGAGGCTCCGATACCGGGCAAGGCTGCGGTGGGCATAGAAGTTCCAAACAGGGAATCAAGACCGGTAACCTTCAGGGAGCTCATGGAATGTGAAGAGTTCAAAAATCACAAGTCAAAGATAGCCTTTGCAGCCGGTCGGGATATAGCCGGAAATGCTATCATATCCGATATTGCGAAGATGCCGCACCTTCTCATTGCCGGCGCGACTGGATCCGGAAAATCGGTCTGCATCAATACCATAATAATGTCGATCCTTTACAAGGCATCCCCCTCCGAGGTCAAATTCATAATGATAGACCCGAAGGTGGTTGAGCTCTCCATATACAGAGGCATACCGCACCTCCTTTCGGATGTCGTAACTGATCCGAAGAAGGCCGCCGCGGCTCTGAACTGGGCAGTCGCTGAAATGACAAAAAGGTATAAGCAGTTTGCGGATGCCGCTGTTCGCGATATGAAGGGCTACAATGAAAAGGTCGAGAATGGTGAGGTCTTCGAGGATGGTGTGAAGGTCGAAGAAAAGCTTCCCCAGATAGTCGTCATCGTAGACGAGCTTACAGATCTCATGATGGTAGCGGGTAAGGAGGTTGAAACTGCTATCTGTCGTCTCGCTCAGCTGGCAAGAGCCGCAGGTATCCATCTCATAATCGCTACACAGCGACCTTCGGCCGATGTTATCACGGGACTCATCAAAGCTAATATTCCTTCCCGCATTGCCTTTATGGTATCATCGGGAATAGATTCACGTGTCATCCTTGACATGAACGGCGCCGAAAAGCTTCTCGGAAAGGGTGATATGCTCTATGCTCCTCAGGGACTGAATAAGCCTCTCCGTGTTCAGGGCTGCTTCGTTTCCGACGAAGAGGTCTCAAATGTTGTGAAATTTATCAAGGAAAACAATTCAAAGGTCATGGAAGAAGCAGGTCTTGAACGCGAAAAGCGGGAGAGTGAGATCGAAGCCCACGTAACCCAGGCACAGGGCAGTAGTGGAGGACAGATAGACAGCGAAGCTGATAACGGTTTCTCAAACGGAAGAGATTCATTTTTCGCGGAAGCCGGAAGATTCATTACCGAAAAGGGAAAAGGCTCTATAGGAATGCTGCAGAGAAAGTTCAGGATAGGCTTTAACAGGGCAGCGAGGATTGTCGACCAGCTTGAGGAGGCAGGTATCATCGGTCCTGAAATGGGCACGAAACCAAGGACTGCGCTCATGACACTGCCAGAATTTGAGGAATGGTTGATCAGAGAGGAGGAAAATGATGAAAACTGATATCGAGATAGCTCAGAAAAGTGTCCTTGAACCGATTTCTGAGATTGCAAAAAAGGTAGGGCTCTATGAAGACGATATAGAGCAGTACGGAAGATACAAGGCAAAGCTCACGGATGAAGCCTTAAAGAAGCTTGAAAGCCGCTCAGACGGCAAACTCATCCTGGTTACCGCAATAAACCCCACTCCTGCGGGAGAAGGCAAGACAACTACGTCCATAGGACTTGCCGAGGCCATGGGAAAAAGAGGTTTGAACGCTGTTCTTGCCCTTCGTGAGCCATCCCTCGGTCCCTGCTTTGGAATAAAAGGAGGAGCCGCAGGCGGTGGTTATGCGCAGGTTGTCCCCATGGAGGATCTGAACCTTCATTTCACCGGTGATTTCCACGCCATGACAAGTGCCAACAATCTGCTTTCTGCCCTTATTGACAACGAGCTTTCCCATGGAAATCCCCACAGGATCGATTCAAGACGTATTGTATGGAAGCGCTGCGAGGACATGAACGACAGGGCGCTTCGGAACGTGGTTGTAGGCCTTGGAGCCCCCTCTGACGGCTTTGAAAGACAGGAGCATTTCTGCATTACCGTGGCATCAGAGATCATGGCTATCTTCTGTCTTTCCGAGGATATGAAGGATCTTAAGAAAAGACTTTCAAACATAATAGCGGCCTATGATCTGGACGGGAATCCCGTATACGCTAAAGACCTTCAGGCTGTCGGCTCAATGGCCGCTCTCTTAAAGGATGCCTTAAAGCCCAATCTCATTCAGACTCTTGAGCATACTCCGGCTATAGTCCACGGAGGTCCTTTTGCGAATATCGCTCACGGCTGCAACAGCATAAGGGCAACAAGATGCGCTATGAAGCTTGGCGATTACTGTATCACGGAGGCAGGCTTCGGAGCAGATCTTGGAGCCGAGAAGTTTTTTGACATAAAGTGCAGGCAGAGCGGCCTGAAACCTGATGCAGTGGTGCTGGTGGCTACTATCAGGGCATTAAAGTACAACGGCGGTGTGA
>OMRF01000157.1 GCA_900313435.1 uncultured Lachnospiraceae bacterium
CGGGATCCTCGCAGCGACCCTTCTTAACTCCGGGGCGGCGGATTTTGTGGTGACGGGCTGCGGCACCGGCGAGGGCGCGATGCTGGCGCTGAATTCCTTCCCGAATGTGATCTGCGGCCATGTGGCGACGCCTCTTGACGCCTACACCTTCGCCCAGATCAATGACGGAAACGCTATTGCGATCCCCTTCGCGTTGGGCTTTGGCTGGGGAGGCGATCTGAACCTTGAGTACATCTTCGAAAAGCTCTTCTCAGAGCCCTTCGGTGGCGGCTACCCGAAAGAGCGGGTCGTCCCCGAGCAGCGGAACAAGAAGATCCTCGATGAGGTAAGAAAGGTGACGCTGAATCAGGATCTTGTAGAAATCCTGAAAAACCTCGACCCCGAGCTTGTAAAGGGCGCCTTCATGGGAGAAAGGTTTAAAGAACTTTTCTTCAAGAACTGCAAGGATGAAAAGATTGCGGGGTATGTAAGAGAGATTGTGGGGTGATTGGGGGCCCCCGATGCCTCGTTTTTGGACCCCAGGGACAGTCCCGGGGGTCCAAAATTACTTTCCTTTGTAAAATTCCGTTTTTGTTTTATTCGTCTGAATAAGGATCGATTCCTGATTCAATTTGCCACGAAGCTCGTCCGCAGCCTTATGAACAGCGTCAAGATTCGTATCGCTTATGATCGCTACGACGGAATATTCCCGATAATGTTTGCCATCATCCTCCCAACCGCCATTTGCCTCCTGGATCGTGTACCCTCCGAAATGGCTGACAAGGACGTTCTCAACAAGCTCCCTTGCCGCCTCCGGCGTACATACCGGCTGATTGGTGTCCTTATCGTTCGTGCCGATGTACATGACGTATTGAACGTCGGCCTTCTCCGCCGGCCTTACGAGGGTTACTATTGACAGTGCAACCGCGACAATGGATATGATGATCGCTATTATCCCTGCTTTGTTTTTAATGATCGTTCTCCTTTCTTGAGCAAGGCTGGTATCTACTCTGCCTCAATCATAACACTTAAGCGAACTCCCGGGAAAGAAAAAATGGACCCCTGACCCCGTCCCGGGGGTCCAAAACCGAGGGACGTGGGGCGTTGCCTTAAAGAAATGCGAATTCCTGCCGATATTCTATTTGGAGTATCTGCGTTTTCAAAAGAAAGGAGTCTTTTATGTCTATAGGAAGGATCGATCAGGAAAGCCGCTTCGTCAATGTTTCGGGAACAGCCTTCAAACAGGGGCTGTCCGGCTCGAAAGAGGCTAAGGGACAGAGCAATGCTTCGCTTCAGATTGATCAAAGGACCGAGAGCGCGAGAAATAAGGCAACCAAGCTTATCAAAGATGCCTTTGGGAAGCAGGAAGAGATAGAGAAGGCTCTGAATAACGCGAACAAGGCGCTTTCCCGGATGGCAACCCAGCAAAATAAGATGCGGGGCACCATTGAAGAGGATTATAAGCGATACGAGGATCTCGCGAAGCAGTATGGGGACACGGAAAAAGGCGAAAATGAGAATTCCGACCTTGGGCTTCTGATCAGAGCCTACAGGGATCCAAAGGTTACCGAGGATGCCTATAAAGGCCCCGGAGCTTTTTCCGATGAAGAGAAGGAGCGCTATAAAAATATCGATCAGAACAACCTGACTGATTATCAGAAGGATATGTATTCCGCGGCTAAAAAGATGATCGACGATACGAGAACCTATGACTCCGTCTCTGCGGGGATCGCAGAGCTTTCTTCCTCCCTGACCAAGGCCAATATCGATCTTTTGAAGGACGACTCCATGGTGAAGGTACAAAAGGCTGCGGATACGATCAACTCTCAGGCAATAGATCAAAATATGCTCTCCCTCATAGGCGAAGGGGTCGAGAAGCTTGACGAGAGGCAAAAGGAAGAAGAGGAAAAAGCCGAGAAAGCCCAGGAAAAGCAGGAGGCTCAGGAAAAACAGAAGGCAAAGTCCGATGATAATATCTCCGATACGACCAAAAAGGTGGAAGATGCTGAAGAGGAACTTAATGACACAAAAAAAGAGCTCGACAAGATCGTAAAGGACATGGGCGCCTTCTCCGACCGGCTTGAGGATCTTTACGGACTGATAGTTGATGATCTGGCGTGATGGAGGAGGGAGAATCGAAACCTCAAAAAAGTTGAAATCCAGTGACCCTCTTGATAATATCATAATATTGATAAAATTATGATATTATTATGAGAGGTGGCGGTATGATACAGATCAGACCTGTTTCAGATCTGAGAAACAAATTTACTGATATTGAAAGCATTGTACAGACAGGCGATCCCGTCTATCTGACAAAAAACGGATATGGCACAATGGTAGTAATGAGCATTGAAGCATATTCCCGACTTACCGAACCGGAAGAATATATAATGGACGTAGCTGACAAGGCTGCCGATTCCACAAGCAAGCAACTAACTCATGAAGAAGTGTTTGGCTCACTGCGGGGAAAAATCAATGCTAAATGATTCTTATGAACTAAGGTATCTTCCTCTTTTCTACGAAGAGTTGGATCATTGAGCGTGTTCCCTTTCGCAAGGATCGTCTTCATTCATATTACCGAATTTACTTGAAAGACTACATCATCTATTGTGTTGTAGCGGTGATACCGTCTCTTTTGAAGCTTCCCAAAGTGCTGAGCCCCCTTATAGATTAAGGAAACCTTAATATCCCAAAAGAGAGACCGGAAAAATAAACGCGGCGTCATTCAAAACCCTTATTTTTTCCGCATTGTCAATTATCATACCTTGCTTAACCGGCATGTTATACTTCTCCAGAACATTAAAGTTTTTTGTGGGTTTAGTCGGGTTAATTCCCTTCTTGATCTCTGCCGGATACAGTGCCCCATCTTTAACCATAAGAATATCAACTTCTTTTTTGTCAATATCCCTGTAATAATACAAATATTGGTTCGGATCTACTCCATGATTATAAAAGCTCTTTATTATTTCGCTGACCACATATGTCTCGAAAAAAGCCCCGCTCATTGCGCAATCCATCAGCATCTGCGCGTTAGGCCATTTGCAGAGATACGAACATAGACCTGTATCCATAAAATAAAGTTTAGGTGCCTTTATGATCCGTTTAGAGGCATTTGCCATATATGGCTCAAGAAGATGTATTATTCCTGAAGTCTGCAATATTGATATCCAGCGTTTACAGGTTTCGACATTTATGCCTAAAGCTCCCGATAATTCACTATACACAACTTCCTGAGCCGTTCTAAGGGCCAAAAGAGCAATAAACTTACGAAACAGCATCTCACTGGA
>OMRF01000363.1 GCA_900313435.1 uncultured Lachnospiraceae bacterium
AAAAGCGGCAGAGAGGTTAAATGAGTTAGTAACTGCGCCTTCATTTGATCTTACTTCACTCGGACCCCTGGCTCTTTCAAAGGTAACACATGTACTTATGGAAGCAGGCTTTTCTGAGAGCGCGTACGATCTTCTCTTTATGCTTTCGGAAAAGGAAGGACCTTATCCGCCTGAGTACCTCACCGCGATAGGCGGCTTCATAGTGAAGTATATTCTTGGGATAAGCTTCGAGGACGGGAAGGTTCAAAAAAATCCCATTCAAAAAGGCCGCCTTAAAAACATAAGCGGCCATTTCATCTCTCCCGACGGGACTGATATCGTGATAGGTGACTGACAGTTCTTTTGTCAGAACACTTCTTTGATCTCCTTCATTTTTTCTGAGATATTTATGTGCTGGGGGCAGATCTCCTCGCACTTTTTGCAGGCGATGCAGTCAGCTGCAACGGAACCCTTTTTCTTCAGAGCTTCGTAGGCTTTTTCTGAATCCTCAAATTCCCCCGTGGTCATTCTCTTATTGTATACGGAAAAGATATCGGGGATAGGGAGCTTCTTAGGACAGCCGTCCGTGCAGTAGCGGCAGGCTGTACAGGGGATCTCCTTTGACTCGGCAAAGACCTTCTGGGCTTCGTTTATGGCCTCCCGTTCCTCATTTGTAAGCGGAGCGAAATCGCTCATGAAGGAGGTGTTGTCGTCCACCTGCTGAAGCGTCGACATACCGGAGAGCACTGAAAGAAGACCGTCCAAAGAGGCTGCGAAGCGGATAGCCCATGAAGCATAGGAGACATTGGGATTTACCTTGTCAAAAAGGGCCTTTACCGCCTTCGGAGGATCCGCCAGCTTTCCGCCCTTTACAGGCTCCATTATCACAAGCTCTTTGTTGTATTTCCTGACTACCTCATAATTCTTGCGCCCCTGAACACCGGGGTTTTCCCAGTCAGCGTAATTGATCTGAAGCTGGACGAATTCCACTTCGGGATGGGTGGAGAGGATCTCATCAAGGACCTTTGGACCTCCGTGGAACGAGAAGCCCATATGTTTTATCTTCCCCTCCTCCTTTCTCTTCCTTACAAAATCCCAGAGCTCGAAGCGCTCATATTTTTTGTAATTCGAATCGTTCAGAAAGTGAAGAAGATAATAATCAATATAATCTGTCTTCATACGCTTCAGGCTCTCGTAGAACTCGTTTTCCGCCATTTTTTTTGTGGGGACCACGGGGGCGAAGAGCTTTGTCGCGATAGTAAAGGATTCTCTGTCGTGCCTTGCGAAAAGCGCTTTCTGGGCGGCGACTTCAGAACCCGGATAGATGTGGGCAGTATCAAAATATGTGAAGCCGCGGTCCAGAAACATATCTACCATCTCGCAGGTTTGCTTTATGTCGATGGAGAGTCCCTTTCTTGGAAGGCGCATAAGCCCGAAGCCAAGTTTTCCCTTCATTTTGCCCTCCTATGAGATCGTTATTATTATCTTTGAACCCTGGCGCCGGCTCCGCCCATGATTGCTTCGACCTCGCCCTTATCTGCCATTGTTGTATCGCCGGGTGTGGTCATGGCAAGAGCACCGTGTGCTGCACCATAGTTTACGGCCTTCTCGGGATCGCCTGTCGTCATAAGTCCGTAGACAAGACCTGAAGCGAAGGAGTCGCCGCCGCCTACACGATCCATGATCTCAAGACCGTCATACTGGGCAGCCTTGTATATCTCGCCGTCAGCGTAGCACAGTGCCGACCAGTCATTGTTTGTAGCGGTGTGGACCGTGCGAAGGGTAGTAGCTATGACCTTGAAATTGGGATAGGCCGCTGCTGCGTTCTTCATCATTGCCTTGTAGCCGTCCACATTAAGCTTCTTGAGATCGTCGCCCTGACCCTCGATCTCAAGACCCAGGCAGGCTGTAAAGTCTTCCTCGTTTCCTATCATCACGTCGATATAAGGAGCGATCTCCTTGTTTACCTCCCTGGCTTTTTCAAGACCGCCGATAGCGGACCACATGGAAGGACGGTAATTGAGGTCGTAAGAAACTATAGTGCCATATTTCTTTGCCGTTTTGATGGCAGCGATGACGGTCTGGCAGGACTGCTCCGAAAGAGCGGCATAGATGCCTCCGGTGTGGAGCCATCTGACCCCCTGCTCTCCGAAGATCTTTTCAAAATCAAAGTCCTCAGGAGTAGCCTGTGATATAGCGGTATTCGCACGGTCTGAGCAGCCCTTTGCGCCGCGGATGCCGTAGCCTCTTTCGGTGAAATTGATACCGTTCCTGCAGACACGGCCGATGCCGTCTGTCTTTTTCATGAATATGAAGTCTGTACTGACGCCACCCTGTTCGATGAAGTCTATCATAAGCTTTCCGACTTCATTGTCAGCGAAGGCTGTGATCACAGCTGTGTTCATTCCGAAGCACTTGTGGAGGCCGCGGATCACGTTGTATTCTCCACCGCCTTCCCAGGCTCTGAAGGAGCGGGCTGTCCTTATCCTGCCTTCACCGGGATCGAGGCGGAGCATTACCTCGCCAAGCGAGGCTGCGTCATATTTGTAGGTGCCTTCTTTTTTGAGATTAAGATCCATTATCTTCCTCCTTCAATTACTTATGATACTGCTTTACGATGTCAGCTGCTTCCTTTGCCATCTTTTCGATCTCAGAGAATTTTCCTTCACTGACGAGATCTTTCTTTACCACCCAGGTTCCGCCGCAGCAGACGATCTTGTCATATGAAAGATAATCAGCCAGGTTTTTTGCGTTTACGCCGCCTGTGGGCATGTACTTCACATTTGTATAAGGACCCGCCAAAGCCTTGATCATGGGAAGACCGCCGTTTGCTTCTGCCGGGAAGAATTTTACGAAAGTAAGACCAAGGTCAAGAGCCGCCTCTATTTCCGTAGCGGTAGCGATCCCGGGGCTCATGGGATAGCCCTTGTCAAGGACATGCTTTACAACTTTCGGATTAAGGCCGGGTGCCACTATGAATTCAGCGCCCGCATCGATGGCACGGTCAGCCTGCTCTGTGGTGAGGACTGTGCCTGCGCCTACCAGCATGTCGGGGAATTCCTTCTTCAGGATCTTTATCGTGTCGACAGCAGCAGCGGTCCTGAAGGTAACTTCAGCAGCGGGAAGCCCGCCCTTCATCAGGGCATCTCCCATGGGAGATGCGTCCTTTGCGTCATCAAGTGCGATGACAGGGATCACGCCGATCTTATAAAATCTCTCTTCAAGCTCTTTGTTTGTCATTTGTTTTCCTCCTCATAAAATTTATAAAACAACACCGTCTTTTAATATCGATATCTCTCTGAAGCCATGCTCCTCAGCCTTTGTAAGCTTTCCCGAGGCAACTTCCATAACATAGTCGAGAAGCCTCTCGCCTGCTTCACTTACCGTTTCCTTTCCCTCCGCTATGGATCCGCAGTTAAAGTCTATCCATGCGTTCTTCTTTTCAAAGAGCGCTGTATTCGTGGAAAGCTTCACCGTGGGAGCCGGAGCGCCGAAGGGAGTGCCGCGTCCTGTCGTAAAGAGGATGATGTGGGCGCCGGCGGCGGTAAGGTTCGTCGCTGAAACGAGGTCGTTGCCGGGACCTGACAAAAGGTTTAACCCTTTCTTTTCTACGCGGCAGGCATATTCCTTTACATCTACGATCTGGGCAGTTCCGCCCTTCTGGACGCAGCCTAAGGACTTGTCCTCCAATGTCGTGATCCCGCCCGCCTTGTTGCCGGGTGAGGGATTTTCATATACCACCTGACCATGGGAGGTGAAATAAGCTTTAAAATTATTTGCCATGTCGGCGGCTTTTTTGAATACGCTCTCATCAACAGCCCTGTCAAAGAGAGCTTTTTCCGCGCCGAACATCTCGGGGACCTCCGTGAGTATCGTGGTCCCGCCCAGTCCGATGAGACGGTCGGAGAAGCTGCCGACAGTGGGGTTTGCGGTGATGCCGGAAAGTCCGTCCGAACCGCCGCACTTCATTCCGATGACGAGCTCTGAAGCGGGGAGGGGCTTTCGTTCAAATTTTCCCGCATAGGAAGAAAGCTCTTCAAGAAGTTTTCTTCCGTCGGAAAACTCGTCCTCAACTTCCTGACACACAAGGAACTTCACACGATCTGAATTCCAGGAGCCGAGGGCCTCCTGAAACATTGATAATGTGAGATTCTCACAGCCTAAAGCAAGGACCAGAACGGCTCCTGCGTTTGGATGATCCACAAGTCCCGTAAGTACTTTTTTTGTAGTGGCAAGGTCATCCCCCATCTGCGAGCAACCGAAGGGGTGGGGGAAGGTGTAGAGCCCGGTGACAGAACCCTTTACAAGATCCTGATTGTCGCGCACCATCTTTTCCGCCACAGAGTTTACGCAGCCCACCAAAGGTATGATCCAGATGTCGTTTCGTACCGCGGCGCGTCCGTCCTCGCGGACAAAGCCCTGAAAGGTCCTTTCAGAGGTTTTGATAGCGGGATAGGTCATATGGTCATAGGTATAATCACTCTGCTCAGAAAGGTTTGTCTTGGCGTTATGGGTATGGACCCATTTTCCGGCCTTTATGGCTTCCTTCGCGCTTGCGATGGGAAAACCGTATTTTATTACGTTTTCACCTGCATTGATATCAGAGAGTGCTATTTTATGACCTCTTTGTATATCATCAAGGGCAGTGACCTGCATGCCGGATACCGAAAGGCTCTCGCCCTCCTTAATGTCATCAAGGGCAACAGCCACATTATCATTATCATTAATCCTAAGAAGCTTCATATCAATCCTCCGCCACTTATGCGATGACTTCTTTCATGGCTTCATAGATGCCTTTTGAGTCGATCGCATGAAGGTATTTCTTTACTTCATCCGAAAAGCCGGGAAGGTTCTTAAGAGAGTCATCCCAGAAGGCCTCATTGTCGATCACCGCATCACAAAGGGTATCAAGGTCGTCATCCTTGTGGTCAAAGTAGAAGTCTAAAACGAAATCATCGTCCTTGATCTCGTAGGAGTCGCCGTTTGGACGCTTTGCCTTAAGGCAGTTTTCGCCCTTCTCTGTGCCGTTGTGATAGAACATGATGTAGGCGGCAAAGGAGAAAGCGAGGCAGGGCGCAATCGAGCCGTTCTTCCTCTTTGCGTATTCAAGGAGGGAGGGCATACAGCGGGCCTTCCACTTTGAGGTGGAATTCAAAGATATCGAAAGCAGCAGATGATCCACGAAGGGATTGTTGAAGCGGCTTGTGACATCGGAAGCAAACTGCATGAGGTCATCCTTCGGAAGATCGAGGGTAGGTATTACCTCATCATACAGGGTCTTGTTCATAAAGCCGTGGATCACCTCGTCAGTCATGCAGTCGCGGACGATATTCTGTCCGGCAAGATAGGCCGCCATGATGAAGGAAGTGTGAGCGCCGTTTAAGATACGGACCTTTCTCTGTTTGTAAGGCTTTACATCCGGTACAACGATAATGGGAAGACCGGCCTTTTCAACAGGAAATTCGTCCTTGATGGAGTCGGGACCTTCAATTACCCAGAAACCGAAGACCTCGCCCACATCGAGGAGGTTGTCCTTGTAACCAAGCTCCTCACAGAGAGCGTCAGCTTCATTTCTGGGATAGCCCGGAACGATCCTGTCAACAAGGGTCGAGCAGAAGATATTTTCTTTTTCAACCCAGTCTTTGAAATCATCCTCAAGTCCCCAGAGCTCAATATATTTTTCAACGCACTTTTTCAGTTCCGCGCCGTTCTGGTCGATGAGCTCGCAGGAAAGTATGATGAAACCGGGAAGCGAGTTCTTGAACCTTCTGTAGAGGAAGGCAGTGAGCTTTCCGGGGAAGGAAGCGGGGGGCGCGTCATCCTTCTTGCAGGAAGGATCAAAGGCGATCCCGGCCTCCGTGGTATTTGAAACTATGAAGCGAAGATCCTTATTGTCGGCGCAGGACATAAGGGATTCAAAATCCTCGTAGGGATTGAGACAGCGGGAGATACAGGAGACGACCCGCCTCCTGTCTACCTTCTGACCATTTTCAGAGCCTCTGAGGAAGAGGGTGTAGAGGCCCTGCTGGTCATTTATCATGGGAGCGAGTCCCTGTCCGATGGGCTGTGTTACCACAACCTTGGAATTGAAGCCTGCCTTTTCATTCAGCAGGTCTATAAAGCAATCTACAAAAGCGCGGAGGAAATTTCCTTCTCCGAACTGAAGGACTCTTTCAGGCGCATCCTTTAAGATATAACCTTCATATCCTTTTTCTTCGAGTGTCTTGTAGCTTAATAATTCCATTTATTAATCCTCCTTATGATCAAATACCAAAGTATCTTTCAGCGTTTTTGAAGGAAATGCCCTCGACTATCCGCTTAAGGGATTTCTCATCAGCAGGGTATTCCCCGTCCTCAACGAACTGTCCGATGATATTGCACATTATCCTTCTGAAATAATCATGCCTCGTATATGAAAGGAACGAGCGTGAGTCCGTGAGCATCCCGATGAAGTTTCCGAGAAGTCCAAGGTTTCCGAGAGACCTCATCTGAGCCTCCATGCCGTCCTTTGTATCGAGGAACCACCATGCCGCGCCGGTCTGGATCTTTCCGGGGATCTCAGGCGATTGGAACGCTCCGCTGATGGTCGTTATGATGTTGAAGTCCGACGCGTCTAATGAGAAGAGTATGGTCTTTGGAAGATTACCTTCTTTTTCGAGAGATGAAAGGAGGCAGGCGAGTTCGTCATTACATGTGGATTTTCTGATGATGTCAAAGCCTGTGTCAGGCCCTTCGATCTTGAACATCCTTTCGTTTACGTTTCTCGTGCAGGAATAATGTATCTCCATCACGACGTCATTCTTTTTGTATTCTCTGGCGAGATGCTGTATTATCGCGGTCTGATAACCGTCTATCTCATCCTTTGTGAGAGACTTTCCGGCCATGGCCTTTTTAAAAGCAGCGTCCACTTCTTCCGGTGAAGCCTCTCTGAAGGGAACATAGTCGATGCCGTGATCAGAAG
>OMRF01000164.1 GCA_900313435.1 uncultured Lachnospiraceae bacterium
AAGAAGGTTACCTATGATACCGTGGATGATGCTTATGTGAAAGAGCATTTCGGTCTGGAAAAGGCCTCTGACTTCAAGAGCTATGTGAAGGAACAGTACAAATTATATTACGAGCAGAACAAAGATTATCTCATTCGCGCTGCCGTGATCAATACTGTCATAGGTAATGCTACCATAAATGGCAGCTTTTCCAATGATAAAAAGACGGAATATGTCTTTCTTGCGGTAAGTGACAAGGAGGGGCTGACCCTTGATCAGGCAGGTTATTCTGCTTATTTTTCAAACTATATGAAGACCTATGGCTATTCGGATAAGGATGAGTTCCTCGCTGCCCTCGGAGACGAGCAGATGCTCAAGGATTTCTATATGGCCTACAAGGCAATTGACCTTTGCGTAGACAGCGCAAAAGTGGTATAATCTCGCAGTTATCATTGTAATAACAAAAAATAAGGAGAAGAACAATGAAGCATGTTAAGACACTGAACACGAGAGATCTTACAAAGAGCGCCGTAAACGGCGGCTGCGGAGAGTGCAGGACTTCCTGCCAGAGCGCATGCAAGACCTCCTGCACAGTAGGAAATCAGTCCTGCGAGAAGCTTTCAAAGAAGAACTGAAAAGCAGTTTCTGAAAAATGATCCACGCATTTCAAAACTCGGGGTACAATATCATCCTTGATGAAAACTCCGGGGCCGTGCATGTGGTTGATGAACCGGCCTTTCTTTTAGCAGGCGTTCTTCAAAAAAGGGCAGACTCTGAAAGCTCTTTTAATATGAAAGAGGATATCCCTGAAGATATCCTTCGTGATGTGAAGGCGCAAGGCAAAGAGCTTTCGGATCCTGAGATAAAGGAAGCCTATGACGAGCTTTTTTCCTTATATAAAGATGGGGCGCTTTTTGCCAAGGACACTTACAAGGGAGCGGTAGATTCCTTTTCCCGTCATCCCGTAGTAGTGAAAGCCCTCTGTCTTCATGTTGCTCACGACTGCAATTTAAATTGCCGTTACTGCTTTGCGGGACAGGGCGAATACCACGGCGCGCGAGGTCTCATGGACCTTGAGACCGGGAAAAAGGCTCTCGATTTTGTGTGCGAAAAATCCGGCAACAGGGAAAATATAGAGATCGACTTCTTCGGCGGCGAGCCCCTCATGAACTGGGAGGTGGTGAAGGAGCTGGTGAGGTATGGGCGGAGCATTGAGGAAAATAATAAAAAGCATTTCCGCTTCACCCTGACGACAAACGGTGTCCTTATTACCGATGAGGTGATCGAGTTCTGTAACAGAGAAATGGACAACGTGGTCCTTTCCCTTGACGGAAGGCCCGAGGTCCACGACAGGATGAGACCTTTCCGCGGCGGACAGGAAAGTTTTGACAGGATATTTCCGAATATAAAGAGATTTGCGGACAGCCGTGAGTCTCTTTGCAAGGAATATTACGTGAGGGGGACCTACACGAGGAACAACCTTGATTTTTCAAAGGATGTCCTCTTCCTCGCAGATCAGGGCTTTCGGCAGATATCCGTAGAGCCGGTGGTATGTGATCCGTCAATGGAATATGCCATAAAAGACGAGGATATCCCGACGCTCCTTAAGGAGTACGATATTCTCGCTTCGGAGATGAAGCAAAGGATAGGAAAGGACAACGAGTTCAATTTCTATCACTTCATGATAGATCTTGAGGGCGGACCCTGTGTTTACAAGCGGCTTTCGGGCTGCGGGGCAGGATCGGAATATCTTGCGGTCACGCCGGACGGCTCACTTTATCCCTGTCATCAGTTCGCCGGTGAGGAGGAATTTCTTCTCGGAAACGTGAGAGAGGGCATCGATCCAAAAAAGCAGGATCTAATAGACAAATTCAGATCACTCAACGTCTATACAAAGAAGGAGTGCAGCAAGTGCTTCAGTCGGTACTACTGCTCGGGAGGCTGTGCCGCGAATGCTTATCATCAGAATCACGACATAAGCATTCCCTACGAGACAGGCTGCGCCCTTCAGAGAAAAAGAGTTGAGTGCGCGATCATGTTGAAAGCCGCGAAATGCGGTTTTTAAATATTATTATTTTCATAGGAGAGTAAGGTACAAAACAATGAAACGCATGAAAAAGAGCACAGGGGTCGTTATTTTTATAATATTCCTCGCGATCATAGTGTCGCTGGGATATTACACATTTACGATCCTGAAATCCACCGGGATTGGAAAAGACAGGAACTTAAAGCTTGGACTTGATCTTGCCGGCGGAGTTTCCATTACTTACGGGGCTGTGGGAGAGACGCCCACTGCAGAGCAGATGTCAGATACTATCTACAAGCTGCAGCAGCGTATCGAGAACGACCTTGGTGAAGAGGCAAAGACTACCGAGGCGAATGTATACCAGGTAGGTCTTGACAGGATAGCGGTCGAGATCCCCGGAGTACAGGACGCAAACAAAGTCCTGGAAGAACTCGGAACTCCCGGAAAGCTCTATTTCATAAAGCATAAGGACTCTTCCGGAAATGAGAATTATTCCTACGATTCAACTACCCAAAGCTATGTGCTTAACAAGACGATAGATGAGATCGAGGCTGACGGTGGTATCGTCCTTACGGGGTCCGATGTCGCAAGTGCGAATGCTGCTTATGAGACCGACCGCACTACGAACGCGCAGCAGCCGGTTGTCGAGCTTACTCTGAATCCTACCGGAACAGCGGCCTTTGCTGAAGCGACCGCTGAGGCTTTTGCCAACAACAAGGATTCGATCGGAATCTATTATGACGGCAGGTTCGTCTCGGTTCCCAGTGTTCAGGCTGAGATAGCAGACGGAAACGCGGTCATCAATGGAATGGAGAACTTTGACGAGGCAAAGTCGCTTGCTTCCTATATCAGGATCGGCGGGCTCGACCTCGAGCTTGAAGAACTTCAGTCAGAGGTGGTCGGCGCGCAGCTTGGTTCAAACGCCCTTTCAACCTCACTCATCGCGGCAGGGATCGGTCTTCTCATAGTATTCCTCTTTATGATCCTTGTGTACCGTCTGCCCGGATTTATAGCTTCGCTTGCTCTGATCCTTTATACAGAGCTCATTGTTTCGATACTTTATCTTTTCAATATAACCCTTACCCTTCCGGGTATCGCCGGTATCATCCTTTCGATCGGTATGGCGGTGGATGCGAATGTCATCGTCTTCGCCCGTATCCGTGAGGAGATCAGGGATGGAAAGAATATCTGGCATTCGGTAGGAAGCGGCTTCCACAGGGCGCTTTCGGCGATCATCGACGGAAACGTGACAACACTTATCGCGGCCGCAGTCCTCGGTATAATGGGAACAGGAACCGTAAAGGGCTTTGCTGTTACGCTTGCCCTCGGTGTTGTGCTCTCGATGTTCACGGCCCTCTTTATCACAAGACTTCTGATGCGCGTATTCCTTTCCATGGGCGCTGAGAAACCTTCGCTTTACGGAAAAGCAAAGCCGGAATCGACAAAGGATTTCATCGGAAAGAGATGGTTATTCTTCTTTATCTCTATCGCAGTTATCGGTGCAGGCCTTATCGGTATGGCGGTCAATGGCGCGAGGTCAGGCAAAGCACTTAATTACAGCCTTGAGTTCCAGGGCGGAACCTCGACAACCGTTGATTTCGGTCAGGACTTTTCGATAGAAGAGATAGAGTCGAAGGTCATCCCCGTGGTTTCAAATATCACCGGCGACAACAATATCCAGACACAGAAGGTAAATAACGGAAATGCCGTCATAATAAAGACGAGAACACTCAGCCTTGAAGAAAGACAGGCACTTGATGAAGCGCTCTATGAGAACTTCGGAGTAGATGATGAGGATATCTCATCGGAAAACATAAGCTCCATGATCTCAGGCGAGATGAGAAGGACCTCGATCATAGCAGTTATCGTTGCGGTGGTCCTGATGCTCATCTACATCTGGATCAGGTTCAGGGATATGAGGTTCGCTTCATCCGCGATCATCGCCCTCGGACATGATGTGCTCGTTATCTTTGCGGTATATGCGCTTTCGAGGATCTCGGTCGGTGCTGCGTTTATCGCCTGCGTCCTTACCGTTATCGGATATTCGATCAACGACACCATCGTTATCTTTGACAGATTGCGCGAGAATTATCCGAAGATTAAGGATCAGAGCAGGGAGTCACTGGCACAGCTTTCAAATGAGTCTATCAGCCAGACTCTTACAAGGTCGATCTCAACCTCGGTTACGACGGCTATCACGGTACTCATGCTTCTGATCCTCGGTGTGACTTCAGTCAAGGAATTCGCGCTTCCACTCTTGATCGGTGTGATCTGCGGTACCTATTCATCGATCTGCATCGCGACAGAGCTCTGGTTTTTGATGAAGGTTCATTTCAAGGGAAAGAGCGGGCTTGACAAGAAGAAGGCACCCCAGAAAAAGGTTGTGAAAAATTCAGAAGGCGCAGTAGTTTGATTTTGCATTGTTCAGGAGGATGAGATGTACACTATAGATGATATCAGGAAGGAAGACCCGGAGGTCGCACAGGCGATATGTGACGAATTCAACCGTCAGGCAGACCACATCGAGCTCATCGCTTCTGAGAACTGGGTGAGCCCCGCTGTGATGAGTGCCATGGGCTCTGTCCTTACAAACAAGTACGCCGAGGGCTATCCCGGTCATCGCTATTACGGCGGCTGCGAGTGCGTGGACGTTGTTGAGGAGCTTGCGAGGGAGCGCGCAAAGGAGCTTTTTGGTGCTGAGTACGCAAATGTTCAGCCTCACTCCGGCGCCCAGGCCAATATGGCTGTGGAATTTGCAGTCTGCAAGCCCGGAGATACCATCATGGGCATGTCTCTTGATCACGGCGGACATCTTACACATGGAAGCCCTGTGAATTTCTCCGGAACCTATTTCAAGATAGTTCCTTATGGAGTGAATGCTGACGGTTTCATAGATTATGATGAGGTGGAGCGGATAGCAAAGGAATGCTCACCGAAGATGATAATCGCAGGCGCAAGCGCTTATGCGAGAAAGATCGATTTCAAGCGCTTCCGTGAGATAGCAGACTCTGTGGGCGCGGTATTGATGGTCGATATGGCGCACATCGCAGGGGTTGTAGCAGGAGGGGTTCATGAGTCACCCGTCCCTTATGCTCAGATCGTGACATCAACGACTCACAAGACTCTGAGAGGACCCAGAGGCGGACTTATCCTCGCGACGCAGGAGGCGGCCGATCAGTTCAAGCTCAACAAGGCTATCTTCCCGGGAATCCAGGGCGGACCCCTCATGCATGTCATAGCTGCAAAGGCCGTATGCTTCAAGGAGGCTCTTTCTCCTGAATTCAAGACCTATGCCGAGAACATCGTAAAGAATGCGGCTGCACTTGCAAAGGGACTGCTGGCGCGAGGAGTTTCACTGGTCTCCGGCGGAACGGACAATCATCTGCTGCTTATGAATCTCGTTCCGGACGCCCTTACCGGAAAAGAGGTTGAAGGCTGGCTTGATCAGGCTCATATCACAGCAAACAAGAACACGGTTCC
>OMRF01000364.1 GCA_900313435.1 uncultured Lachnospiraceae bacterium
CTCTGCAATCTGGCGGATATCTGGGTGCGTGAAGGCATGATGAAAAGCGGGTTCTATCACGGAGACCTCCATTCCGGCAATATCATGATCGATGATGACAAGGCGACGGTGATAGACTTCGGTAACTCCACCCAGCTGACTCCCAAACAGCAAAAGCATATCATCGGTATGCTTACGGCTGCCATGTCGGGAGATACGAACCTGTTCATGGAATGCTTTAAGGTACTGCTTGGCAGAGAGAATGATGCGAAGTTTATGGAATTTTTCAATGCACAAAAGCAGGCTGAACTTAAGGAAGAATTCCGTAAGGTGTTAAGCCTCGGAGATGAAGAGGAAGCAGGTGAGCGTATAGTTGTTTCGCTTCTTAAGGCACAGGAACTTGGCATAGAGGTACCTGCGTCGATCTGGGGATTTGCTCAGGGCCAGTCCAGGATCATGAACAGTATCAATGAGATGAATGAGAAGATGCGGACCGTGCAGGAAGCCATCTCGGATATAGAAACCTTAAACGCTGACAGGAGTCATGAAAGCTCTGTGGTCGATCCTGTCCTTTCCGTACAGAGATCCATCTACGGTCATTACCTTGACGAGGATCAGCAGGAAGAAGCGTATGCTCGAAGGATTGGTGCCTTATCATATACTGATATGGATCAGATGATTGCGGATCTTAATGACACTAAGAAGACGAAAAAACGAAACGGCATACTGGAATTTGAAAAAAAATATCTGCACGGAATGCGCTTCGCAAGCAGGGTTTTGCAGAGTGCGAATGAAAGGCCCGGAGTTCTTAAAAAGGGCGTAAAACAGCACTACGAATGGGCAGGAGAAGAAAACGAAGAGGCAGCAGGGTATGCAGTTGATCATGAATTATCCAATATCGTAGCAAAGCTTAAGGAATATAGGGACAAATACAAGAATGATAAGAATGCTCCGGGAAAGGATGATGACGCAAAGACTCTGTATGCTTTGACTTCACCAAAACATAGAGCCTTCGTTGAACTTTTCGGCGGTCAGACCATGATGTATATCGTCATTGAGGCTATCGATAGGGTGGATGTGGAACAGCTCAACAAAGCTATCGACTTCTATGAGAACAGACTTGGTCTGGTTAAAAGAATGGTAAATGCCTATGAGGAGTTTCGTCTTGCCCAGAAAGGTAAGGCGGGATTGGAAACGATTGACCGGCTGAAGAGTAATTTTGTGGATCTTTACATGGAAATGGAAAAGTCCAAAAATGACAATAACGAGATATTAAATTCCGTACGTCTGGCTCTGTATCCTACCAGCGACAAAACTGAGAAGAACGCATTAAAGAAGCGTCAGGTGGATGAAGCCATAAATGCTATCGCGGATGAACGTTACGGTCAGCTTTCTGTCAATCTGAAGACTACATATAACAATTTCAGAGTTTTGCAGGAAAAGGAAAAAAATAACGAGGCGTTAAGCGATGACGAAAAGACGCTCTATAAAGTGCAGACCGTAACGGAGGCGAGGATAAAAGCCGAGAAGGAGTATATAGAGGCGTACAGACTGTTTGCATTGGCGCGTATTAACGACTATAAACAGATGACATTTAGAGGAAGGACAAAGGAACCTGCGCAAAAAGGTTTCCTTGATGTCATGCGTGATATCCTGACCTCGAAAACTCTTGTTGTAAGGATGGCGTGGAAGGTACGCTGGAAGTTGGGATGGAAGATCTTCCGTTCAAAGAGTAATGCAAAGAAGCAGAGAGCTGCTTACGGAGGGAATAATGGACAGGTTTGAGCTTTCATTTTACGGAACGGCAAGCATTATAATGGGCTTGGCTTCGCTGTTCATCTTGGGAGGGATGCTGATCTACACATCCCTCTACCGAAAGAGGGGAAATACGGAGGATAAGCTTTTTTTTGCGCTTATTCTGACGAATATCGCCGCCGCTCTCTTCATTTGTCTTATATATGTACTTGACGGTTTTGGAATAGAGCCCGAGTCCGTGGGAGGATTAGTCTGCTTCCTGGGATTCTTCCTGTCGGTCTATGCTTTTTCATTTCTTTACTGCTTGTATCATATGCACCGGATGGAATGGAAGAAGGAAAAGATAAACAGGATGATGCTTTTAGTACTGGTGCCGGAACTGATACTTATCATTCTGCTTTTTGTATCTGTGTTTACAGGCAGTCTGTATGCAGGCTCCATAGTACTCGGATGTCTTGAGATATACGTATATGATATCTTTAATCTGGCTCCGCTGATCATAGGAGGTATCTTTGCGTGGTGCATCTCATTTAAAAGAAACAAAAAGATGCCCGTATTGATCCTGATCATTATCGCGACACATATTTTCCTGACGTTAGCATGCGTGATCAATTCTACGCCGCTGTTTTTATCGATGTACCTGATGCTTACGCATTTTGTGTCGATGAGTGATTCATTCTACGGGGAGGTTGCCTGATAATGCTTATAGATGGTGCGTTTTCCGTTTCATTAATCTTCAATATAGTTGCCATCTTCATCATTCTCGGCATGTTTATGATGCCCAGGAATGCCGTTGAGAAAAATGATACCGGGACTAAATTGTTAAAGGGGATGTTTATCTGCGTCATTATAGGCGCTGTATTTGACAGCATTTCGAGATCACCGCTTATTACAGGTCTTATATACGTTGACAGGGCGATTCCGGTAATTACTGAGATCTCCGGAGTCGGCTTTATGTTTTTGCTGCTGCTTTATACGGACTATGCATTTTACGGAAGCAGGGATCATCTGCGAAGACATATTGTCGCATATGCTGCGCCCTTTGCGTTTATAGCGGTAGTTGCTGTCATTAATATGTTTGTGGGGGTATTGTACACTATAGGCGGGGCTCAGGGGATCACCATTCACGGATTGTATTTCTTTTTTCAGATACTGGAGATCTTCTACCTGTTCATCCCGGCTATATATCTGCTGATCTGTTCTATTAAGAGTGGTAGAAAGAAATTCTTTCATCCCTTAAGTATCTGTATTCCGATCCTCTGCGGAGTGATCGTGACAGGTATCACTTCATTTTCGCTGCTGTTTCTGGGATTTGCCACAGGACTGGCTTTCCTTACCTTATCAAAGGTCGATTCCAGACGGTTTGTGGATGCAGGTACCGGGTTT
This sequence comes from uncultured Lachnospiraceae bacterium, assembly GCA_900313435.1. Classification (GTDB taxonomy): domain Bacteria; phylum Bacillota; class Clostridia; order Lachnospirales; family Lachnospiraceae; genus RUG306. The sequence continues at coordinate 3,121 of OMRF01000364.1, forward strand.
TATAACAGGGCGTATTTGGACTATATTCTTAAGATGATCGCGGATAAGAAGGGATCATTTAAGGGGATGATCACCGCCGATATAGACGGCGATGGAAAAGCTTTTTCCGAAGTGCTTAAGGAGGAGCTTCCAAGCGCCGGCGAGATAGTCAATATGGGTAAGGGACGCTATGTTTATTTTGCAGATACGGGAGATCTGACGGAACTTAATACGGCAGCTTCTTTGGTCAATATGGGAGCTGAAGAATATGATGAAGATCATCCTGATAAGATCTTATTACGGGAGACCGCCTGCAGCTGCTTCAAGGATGATGAAGCCATACAGGCTGCGATAAAGACGCTTACACAGATTGAAAAATAGATTGATGCGGGAGAAACAGGGTATTATGAATGTAATCGAGATCACTGAAGATAATATAGATGATTTCAGGGATATCATCCCCGGGGATATAGCCGAGAACATCGGCAGGCAGCCGTATCACTGCATAGCGCTCGAAGATGGCAAAGATGTTCTGCCGGCGGCTATGGTATGGGAGTATAAGCATCTTAATGATGAGACTAAGCCGACTCTGTCGCGCTTGTCCTGGCTTCATGCGGATGATCCCGATGCCGGCAATGGAGTGTTTACGGAATACGGAGACACTATCCGTGAAGTTGAAGCCGAGAAGAGTATGTTCTTATTGCCCGAAGCTGAAGTCTCAGGTGTGGAGGATGTCTATAAAAGTGCAGGCTTTGATCTTAAGGCGCAGGAGGGTGAGGAACTTACAGTCACCGTAGGGATGCTTTCAGGACTTGATATGATCAAAAAAGGCAAGACACCTAAATACTTAAGTCCTCTGGGGACGCTTATGACCAGATCTTTCAGGCGCGGACTTATGAACTGTATCTTCCATACTCAAAGGGAAAGGGTAGAGGACCTGTCATGTCTGCCTATGGATTGGTTTGAGCCGGAACTGTCATGCTCCGTTCAGACTGATGATAAGATCACGGGAATGCTTTTGGTCCACAAGTGTTCATCAGGAAGATTACGTGTGGAATTCATGTCGGCCAGCGGACCCGATGCAAAGAAAGACCTGTTTCATATGGTGCGGTTTGCAATCCTTCAGGCGGTCGCCAATTATCCCTCAGAGACAGAGGTGATCATTCCCAGGCGTGATGAAGCGTCAAGAAAACTTGCAGCGTATTTCTTCCCGAATAAAAAAGGTCAGGCATCTGTTTTCGGAGAAAGAAAGGAAAACTGACTTAAGAAGGTGAGCTCATAAACAGAAATAAAGGATGGCCTGCGTTTGCAGACCATCCTTTTTCAAATGGAGCCAATGGGATTCGAACCCACGACCTCTGCGTTGCGAACGCAGCGCTCTCCCAGCTGAGCTATGACCCCGTATTCAATTGATTATATCAGAAGATTCGAACCCACGACCTCGTTCGGGGCACCGCCGCGCACGGCGCGTCGAAAGCGTGCCCGTCGAACGTCCACTGGACGTTCGGACCATTGCGAACGCAGCGCTCTCCCAGCTGAGCTATGCCCCCTTGAGTGCGACCAGTAAATAGTATCGCTTTTGGGGGCTATCCGCAAGCATTTATTTTGGACCCCCGGGACTGTCCCGGGGGTCCAAAACCGGCCGGGGGTCCAAAACCGCCTGGGGGCTCCAAAACCATAGCAAACGACGTGAGATTATGGTATCGTATATTATTAAGTCGAAAATGATGAAAGATCTGACATTTGGCGGAGTTTGCGATGGATATTGAAAAACAAAAGTCGGCACCTTTGTATGAGGCTCTTGAGAGGTTCAGAAAGCAAAGAGTGGTTCCCTTCGATGTACCCGGACATAAAAGAGGAAGAGGCAATCCGGAGCTTGTAACTCTTCTGGGCGAAAAGTGTGTAGGGCTGGATGTTAATTCGATGAAGCCGCTGGACAATCTCTGTCATCCGGCATCGGTCATTCTGGAAGCGGAAAAGCTTGCAGCAGAGGCTTTCAAGGCGGCTAATGCATATTTCATGGTAGGCGGCACCACTTCTTCGGTTCAGAGTATGGTGCTGACGGCCTGCAAAGCAGGAGATAAGATCATTCTTCCCCGCAATGTGCACAGAAGCGTTATCAATGCTCTTGTACTCTGCGGTGCGGAACCCGTATACGTCAATCCTGAGGTTGACAATCATATCGGAATAGCGCTGGGGATGGAAATATCCAAGGTACATGAGGCTATAACCAAAAATCCTGAGGCTAAGGCCGTATTTATCAATAATCCTACGTATTACGGGATATGCTCCGATCTCAAGGCCATCGTTAAGCTTGCGCACGAACACGATATGATGGTGCTTGTGGACGAGGCGCACGGAACACATCTTTATTTTGATGAAACACTTCCGGTTCCGGCAATGGAGGCAGGCGCGGATATGGCGGCAGTCAGCATGCACAAGTCCGGCGGAAGCCTCACCCAGAGTTCTCTTCTTTTGTTGGGAGAGAATGTCAACACAAGGTATGTGGAGCAGATCATCAATCTTACACAGACTACGAGCGCGAGCTATCTGCTTCTTTCGAGCCTTGATATTTCAAGACGTAATCTGGCTCTTCGCGGCAGGGAGTCATTTGAAAAGGTAAAGAATATGGCAGAGTATGCGCGAAGTGAGATCAACTCCATCGGCGGATACTATGCTTACGGTAAGGAGCTTGTGAACGGCGGTAGTATTTTTGATTATGATGTGACTAAGCTTTCCGTATATACAAGGGATATCGGCCTTACGGGCATTGAGGTATACGATCTTCTCCGCGATGAATACGATATCCAGATAGAGTTTGGTGATATCGGAAATATTCTTGCCTACATTTCGATCGGTGACAGGATACAGGACGTGGAGCGTCTGGTAGGTGCCCTTGAGGATATCAAGCGTCTTTACTCAAAGCCGGCAGCGAAGTCCCATAATGCTGAGTACATTCCTCCGATCGTGGCTACCACACCGCAGAAAGCTTTTTATTCTGACAAAGAACTTGTTCCTATCCGTGAGACTGCAGGCCGTGTCTGCGGCGAGTTCGTAATGTGCTATCCTCCGGGGATACCGATCCTTTCCCCCGGCGAGATGATCACGGAAGAGATCATAGATTACACGCTTTATGCCAAAGAAAAGGGCTGCTCCATGCAGGGGCCCGAAGACGAAAGTCTGGAAAGACTTAATGTTTTGAAGGAGTGAAAGGGTCAGGGATATGGAATTTTGGTTTTCGGAAATGCACACGGATAATGTCAAAGAATCTATCCGTGTGGAAAAGCAGCTCTTTTCAGGTACCAGTGATTTTCAGAGGATCGACGTGTTTGATTCACAGGAGTTCGGGAGATTTATCACCTTGGACGGCAGCGTTATCTTTTCTGAAAAGGACGAGTTTACCTACGACGAGATGATAGTTCATGTGCCTATGGCCGTGCATCCCTGCGTAAAAAAGGTGCTGGTGATAGGCGGGGGAGACGGCGGTGTAGCCAGAGAACTGTCTTATTATGAAGAAATAGAAGAGATAGATGTGGTAGAGCCGGACGAAATGTTTGTGAATGTCTGCCGTGAGTTTTTCCCGGACAATGCCTGCGGACTCGATGATCCGAGAGTGAAGCTTCACAACCGTGACGGTCTCAGGTTCTTGAGAGGTAAGACTGACGAGTATGATCTTATCATAAACGATTCCACCGACCCGCTCGGTCATACTGCGGGACTCTTTACAAAGGAGTTCTACGGGTCATGTTATAAAGCGCTCAAAGAAGACGGGATCATGGTTTATCAGCACGGAAGCCCGTTCTTTGACGAGGACGAGGAAACGTGCCGCGCGATGCACAGGAAGGCGTTTAAGAGTTTTCCCATCAGCCGCGTTTATCAGGCGCACATCCCTACGTGCCCCGCAGGCTACTGGCTGTTTGGGTTTGCCAGCAAGAAATACCATCCTATCAAGGATCTGAACGCAAAGCGCTGGAACTTAAGGGGAATCAAAACCTGGTACTACACCACAAACCTCCATACGGGAGCCTTCATGCTTCCCAAGTATGTGGAAGATTTTTTGGTTGAGGAAGAGACACGATAAAAAAAGGAGGAAACGGATATGAAATTGATGGTGATAGGATGCGGCGGAGTCGCCACCGTTGCGATCTACAAATGCTGTGAGAATCCTGTTTTTACTGAGATCCTGCTTGCCAGCCGGACTGTGTCAAAGTGTGACGCGCTGGCAGAAAGGCTTAAAGATAAGACCAAGGCAAAACTTACGACAGCGACAGTCGATGCGGATTCAAAGGAATCTCTCGTTTCACTTATGAAAGAATTTAAGCCTCACACGGTGCTTAATGTAGCCCTTCCTTATCAGGATCTGACCATTATGGACGCCTGCCTTGAAGCGGGGGCGAACTATGTCGATACCGCAAATTACGAGGCTGAAGATACAGAGGATCCTGCGTGGCGTGCGATCTATGAAAAACGCTGCAAGGAAAAGGGCTTCACAGCTTATTTTGACTACAGCTGGCAGTGGGCTTATGACGAGAAGTTCAAGAAGGCAGGTCTCACGGCGCTTCTCGGAACCGGCTTCGATCCCGGCGTAACCCAGGTGTACTCAGCTTATGCGCTCAAGCATTATTTTGATGAGATACATTATATCGATATCCTCGACTGCAACGGAGGCGACCACGGTTATCCCTTCGCCACCAACTTCAATCCCGAGATCAACCTTCGTGAGGTTTCCGCGAACGGCTCATATTGGGAAGACGGTCACTGGGTAGAGACCAAACCGATGGAGATAAAGAGAGTTTATGATTTTGCTGAAGTGGGGAAAAAGGATATATATCTCCTTCATCACGAAGAGATAGAATCCCTTGCAAAGAATATTCCCGGTGTTAAGCGTATCCGTTTCTTTATGACCTTCGGACAAAGCTACTTAACCCACATGAAGTGTCTTGAAAACGTTGGAATGCTAAGGACCGATCCCGTGATGTTCGAGGGTCATGAGATCGTGCCCATTAAATTCTTAAAGGCTCTTCTTCCCGATCCCGCATCCTTAGGACCGAGAACTGTAGGCAAGACCAACATCGGATGCATCTTTACCGGTGTTAAGGATGGAAAAGAAAAGACCATTTATATCTATAATGTCTGTGACCATCAGGAGAGCTACAAAGAGACCGGCGCCCAGGCCATCAGCTACACAACGGGGGTTCCTGCCATGATCGGAACTGCCATGGTGGCAAGCGGTACCTGGAGCGGACCCGGCGTATTCAATGTTGAAGAGTTCGATCCGGATCCTTACATGGAAGCACTGAACAAATACGGTCTTCCCTTTGTAGTTGACGAGAACCCGGTAACTGTGGAGTAGTGGCTTGATCGATCTTTCTTTATTTGGAAAAATCAAAACTCCCGCTTATGTGGTAGACGAAGAAAAAATAATAAGGAACCTCGAGATCCTTAAACGAACAAAAGAGGAGGCGGGGTGTAAGATCCTGCTCGCCCAGAAGGCCTTCTCCATGTTTTCTTTGTATCCTCTCATAGAGCAGTATCTTGATGGTACAACGGCAAGCGGCCTTTACGAAGCCCGTCTCGGAAGAGAGGAATTTAAGGGAGAAGTCCATGTTTTTTCTCCGGCTTTCAGGGATGATGAATTCGACGAGATCGTAAACTATTGCGACCATATCGTTTTTAATTCCCCCGCAGAGGTGCTTAGATTTCATGAGAGGGCAAAAGGGAAAAGTTTAGGTCTCAGAGTAAATCCCGAATGTTCTACTCAGGATAAGGCTATCTATGATCCATGTGCTAAAGGCTCAAGGCTTGGCACAACGCTTAAAAATTTTGATCCTGCGGTCCTTTCCCTTATCGACGGACTTCATTTTCATACCTTGTGCGAGCAGAGCGCGGATGCCCTTGAGATAACCCTTAGGGCGTTTGAAGAAAAGTTCGGAAAGTATCTTAAAGGCTTAAAGTGGGTGAATTTCGGGGGCGGTCATCATATTACGAGAGATGATTACGACAGGGAACTTCTGATCAGGCTGGTACGTGGTTTCAAGGAACGTTACAAAACAGAGGTTTATCTTGAACCCGGTGAGGCCATTGCTTTAAATGCCGGATACCTTGTGACAAGGGTTCTCGATGTGGTCAATAATGGTATTGATGTAGCGATCCTTGATACATCTGCCGCCTGTCATATGCCCGATGTTTTGGAAATGCCATATAGACCCCCGCTTTACGGTTCGGGAGAAAAGGGTGAGAAGGCTTACGATTACAGGCTTTCTTCTGCGACCTGTCTGGCAGGAGACGTGATCGGGGATTATTCCTTTGATACTCCATTGAAACGGGGCGATACCTTGGTATTTCTTGATATGGCGATTTACTCCATGGTGAAGAACAATACCTTTAATGGCATGAGATTACCTGATATCGGAGTTCTCGACCGGGACGGCAGGTACAGGATCATAAAGAGCTTTGGTTATGAGGATTTTAAGGAGAGACTGTCTTGAGGATAGATTCTTTCCCAAAAGATGACGGCTTTTATATGCCCGCGGAGTTTGAGCCACATGATGCCACTATTATGATCTTTCCCGAGCGCCCCGGCTCCTGGCCCTATAAGGCAGTGAAAGCTCAGAAGGTTTTTTCCGATATCATCAGAAAGATAGGAGAGTGCGAAAAGGTTTATGTGGTGGTAAGTGACAACACTGAAATGACCGCCCGTGAAATGCTTTCCGATGTTCCCTCCGTTACATTTCTGAAGATACCCACAGACGATGCGTGGGCACGCGACACGGCGCCTACATTTGTCAGGAACTCAGCCGGTGAGGTGCGCGGTATCAGCTGGCGCTTTAATGCCTGGGGCGGCGAAGTGGACGGACTTTACCGTCACTATGATAAGGATGATGCTTTGGCTTCGGCCTTTTGTGATGCAGCAGGGTACGATCATTATGATGCGGGAGATTTCGTTCTAGAGGGCGGCGCTGTTCATTCAAACGGTGCGGGAACGCTTATGGTGACCGAAAGCTGCCTTTTGAGTGCGGGGCGAAATCCTCTTCTTTCAAAGGGTGAGATCGAGGAGCGCCTGAAAAACTTCCTCGGGGCGCAGCGCGTTATATGGCTTCCCCGCGGTGTTTACAATGACGAGACAAATGAGCACGTTGACAATGTCTGTGCTTTTATAGATAAGGACAGTGTGGTGCTGGCCTGGACTTCCGATAAGGAAGATCCGCAATACGAGTTGTCTTTGTCCTGCCTGAAGGTCCTTGAAGAAGCCGGTCTTACGGTTCATAAGCTTCCCATTCCCGATGTGCCGGTGACCGTTAGTGCAGAGGATCTTAACGGATACGAATTTGAAGAAGGCGAAGATAAGCGTGAAGTCGGAGAAAGACTTGCCGCAAGCTATGTGAATTTTTATTTCTGCAACGACTATGTTCTTTTACCTCAATTCGGAGGCGTTAACGAAAAAAGCGACAGAAGAGCTGTAGAGATAATGACAAAGATATGTAAACAAAGAAAGATAATACCCGTGCCTGCAGAAGATATAATCAAAGGCGGAGGGAATATACACTGTATCACCCAGCAGATCCCAAGAGGAGCCGGAAAATGAGAAAGGTAAAAGTCGCTGCGATCCAGATGTCCTGCACATGCGACGTCAAAGAAAATATAGATCACGCTGACAGGCTGGTACGAGAAGCCGCGGGCAGGGGAGCCGACATTATCCTTTTGCCCGAGCTCTTCGAAAGACAGTACTTTTGTCAGGAAAGGGTTTATGAATATTATGATTTTGCAAAGAGCCCTGATGATAATGATGCTTTGAAGCATTTTAAGGGCGTTGCAAAAGAGCTTAAGATTGTTCTTATCATAAGCTTTTATGAAAAAGATAAAAACGTTCTCTACAACAGCTGCGGAGTGATCGATAATTACGGTTCGCTCCTTGGCATTTACCGGAAGACGCATATTCCGGACGATCATTATTATCAGGAGAAGTTTTATTTCACCCCCGGGAATACCGGCTTTAAGGTATTTAAGACTTCTTTCGGAAATATCGGCGTAGGTATCTGCTGGGATCAGTGGTTCCCGGAGACTGCAAGAGCACTTGCCTTAAACGGCGCGGAGCTTTTGTTCTTCCCCACAGCTATCGGTTCTGAGCCGATCCTTGAAGGAGACAGTGCCGCACATTGGCGCCGCGCAATGCAGGGGCATGCGGCAGCAAACATTATTCCCGTCATTGCCGCAAACCGCTTTGGCCTTGAGGAAGTGATGCCTTCCAAAGAAAACGGCGGACAGGAATCCTCACTCATTTTTTACGGTTCATCTTTTATTGCTGACGAAACGGGTGATATTGTTGAGTCTGCCGGGCGTGATGCAGACACTGTACTCATCCACGAATTCGACCTTGATGAGATCGCTTCATTTCGTTTATCCTGGGGCGTTTTCCGTGACCGCCGTCCTGACTGCTACGGCGACATAACACGATGAGAAAGGAGTTTATATGAGATCACCAAAGAAAAAAATATCCGCTGTGGTCCTTGCTCTTTGTCTTTCGATCCCTCTTTTTTCGGCACACCCTCTTGAAGCTCGTGCCGCGGGGCTTGATTACAGCAAAAACCTCATCCAAAACGGTGGCTTTGAAAACGGGATGACCGGATGGACAGATCCTGACGGAGCCTGGGGAAACGATGATGACAGCTGTCTTCCGTCTCATTCCGGGAGGCATTATGCCTGGCCGTACGAAAAAGGAAAATCGGAAACAAAGATATATCAGTTCATTGAGCTTGACGATGACTGCGACGGCCTTCCTTTAAGCTTTTCCATATATGTGGGAGGAGATCCGGATACCGGACTTGAGAAGTCATATGCTATCCTTGAGTTTTATAGCGAAGACGGAAAATTGCTTTATGAGTTTTCAAAAGAGCATATAGGCGCTCCATGGGAGCAGATCTCTGTTCAGATGAAGGTTCCTGCCAATACGAAGAGGATCTGCGTCACCTGTAAAGGGGTGAGGCGGTCCGGATCATTGTGCGATTCTTATTTTGATGATGCTGAGCTTTATATTGCAAGAAAGACCTTTGAGGTCAACGGGATGCGGTTTTTGATCACAAAGGAAGCTGACGGATCAGGTGAAGGAGGAGAATGTTCAATAGATCTTGCAAGGCAGGGAAGCGTTGAGGGCGCTGATCTGAACAAGGCAACAAATCCTTCCGACAACAAAACCTATCAGATAACAGGCATAAGGGCAAAGGCATTTAAAAACTATGATTTCTCCTCTATCTCGACGGATGAAGATTTCACGATGCAGTTTATGAACGTAAAAGACATTGGTGCCGAGGCCTTTAAGGACGCGAAGGGACTCCGTGTAGTCTGGCTCAATGCAGAGAACATCGGGAAAGAGGCATTCTCAGGCTGCAGTGGGATCAAATCCCTCTATCTCGGGACAAGGACCAGGACTATCGGGGAAAAGGCCTTTTTCAACGCTTCCGCTATGAAGAAGATAGAGGTGAAGGGAGCAATAGAACGGGCGGATCATGCTGCCTTCAAGGGAATTACTTCGAAATGTGACATAAAGGTCAGGATTTCCGATGATGATCTGTTTGCAAAGGTCAAGAATCTGATAAGGAGAGCCGGAGCAAACGGTAAGTTTTCTAGATAGAAGAACGGAGGCTTATGGAAAGAAAAGGGAGGCTTATCAGCGAAAAGCTGCGTGAAAATCTGATCGCCACGCTCATCATGGTGGGCAGCGTAAATATAGCGGCGATCATAGACAGGATCATGGTCGGAAATATGTTAAACGACTCCGACCTTGCTGCATTGAGTCTGACC
>OMRF01000182.1 GCA_900313435.1 uncultured Lachnospiraceae bacterium
ATCTTTGATGACGAGGTAAAAAAGAAAAGGACTGCCGCAAAAGATGTGATCAGAAAACAACTTCTTGATACTTATTTTGCAAAGAGCGCAGGTGAGGTATTTGAAGGCTTGAAGAAGGCCGGAGAATACGCCGCGATACTGACAGGGCTTTCAAAGGAGTTTTACGAAAGATTCCTTCTTGAAAAGAGAAAAAAAGGCGTGATGGATTTTTCCGACTGCGAGCATATCGCGCTTACTATACTCTGCGATGAGAAAACAAAGGAGAAAAGACCTGCCGCCGCAGAGCTTTCAGATTATTTTGAAGAGATAATGGTGGATGAATATCAGGATTCAAACGAGCTTCAGGAAACCATACTTAAGAGTCTCGTGACAGAAGATGAGCGTCATGGAAATTACTTTATGGTCGGTGATATGAAGCAGTCCATATATGGTTTTCGCCATGCCGACCCGACCATATTCGCAAGAAAGTATGAAAGCTTTTCAGAGGATGGTATCAGAGACCGGCTGATAATCCTGGACAAAAACTTCAGGAGCAGGAACTCAGTGATATCCTCCGTGAACAGTATATTTCTTGAAGCAATGAAGAAGGATGTGGGAGGGATAGAGTATGATGAAAGGGAAAGCCTAAAACTTGGTGCTTCCTTTCCGGAGGATACGGATCAGAATGTTACAGAGCTTCATATTCTCGACTGGCCGAAGGAGGAGGATAAAAGGGGGGATTTTCTTCGGAAGAACGATTATGAAGCGGACTATTGCGCAGAAATAGTTTCGGGGATACTCAAGACTTTTACGGTTTATGACAGAAAGACTGACTCCATGAGAAGGGCGCGTCCCAATGACATAGTGATCCTTTCAAGAAGTTCAAAGGGTTCGTATCAGGAGCTGTCACGCGCCTTCTTAAAAAAAGGCATCGGGCTTTCCATGGTAGAAAAGGAGAATTATCTTGAAAGCTATGAAGCAAAGGTCATAACGGCTCTCCTTTCAATAATAGATAATCCTAGGGACGATATTTCCCTTGTGACCGTCCTTAAAAGCTCTATATGCGGCTTTTCAGATGAAGAACTTCTTAAGATAAGAGGCAGTGAGAAAAAGGGCTTCTTTTTCGAGGACTTCAGAAGGTATTTAAGTGATGATCCAAAGAGTGAAAAGGCAGAGGCTTTTCTTGAATTGTTTGATTCTTTAAGGACAAGAGCGGGAAGGGGGAGTGTCAGAGAGCTTATAGAATATATCTATGACAAAACGGGCTTTTTGAATTTCGTTTCTGCCATGCCGCAGGGGAGGGTCAGAAGAGAAAACCTCCTTAGGATACTATCGCTCTGCGATGATTTTGAAAGGAACTCGGGGAAGGGACTCTTTAATTTCATCCGTACCCTTAAACAGCAAAAGGAATACTCAAGTCCTTCCGGAGGGTGCATTGAAGATGATGACGATTCCCCCTTTGTGCGCCTCATGACGATCCACAAGAGTAAGGGACTCCAGTTTCCCATCGTTATCCTTTACGGTGCGGGAAGACAATTTAAAAATGAGACTTCCCATGGTGCGGTCTATGTTTCTCCGGGAAACGGTCTTTTTCTTGAAGCCTTTGACCGTGAAAAACGGACAACCGAAAAGACCATTTCAGAAAATATAGCCAAGCTTATGGATAAGAGAGACGAAAGAGGAGAGGAACTGAGGCTCCTTTACGTTGCACTGACAAGGGCACAGGAGAAGCTCATCGTGATAGGAACTTCTTCTGATGGTGATGATAATGATGAGCTGAACCGATCACCGGAAATGTCTTTTACGGAGCGGCTTAACTGCAAAGATTATCTTCACTACATCCTTCCGGCGGCTCAAAACAGAAGGGATCTGTTTTTAATAAAAAGGGTCACCCCTTCCTTTTTAACCGAAAGTGAGAGTGAGGATACAGATGAAAAGGAAGAAAAGGAGGTCGCACTCACACTCTCGAAAGATTATATGGATTCAGACACGGTAAAGGATTTTTTGGAGAGAGCAAATTTTCGTTATCCTCATGAAAATGAGATCGTATTCAAGACAAAGTATTCGGTCAGCGAACTTAAGTCAAGAAGGTCAGATGAACTGCTCCTTTCGGAAGATGTATCACGGCTTTACAGTGAGCCTTCGGAAAGGGTAAAATATGTTCCTGTCTTCATGGGCGGAGAAAGGGAGACAGCCCGTGGATCAAAGAGAGGAACAGCCTTCCATAGATTCCTTGAGTGTTTTGATTTTACAGCCTTGGGATATTCTGATTCCTATGAAAGTGAACTCTTCAGGATGAAAGAAAGAGGACTTATATCAAAGGAGGAGGAAGAACTCCTTGACGGGAGAAAGATAAAGGATTTTCTCAAAAGCACGATCTCACAAAGGATGCATGAAGCGGCATTAAGGAAGGAGCTTTTCAGGGAAAAGGCATTCATGATGAGAACAAGGGCAGACGCGGTTCCGGGTGAAAAAGGGAAGGAAGGCTTTCTGCTCATACAGGGAATAGTCGATGTATTCTTCTTTGAAAATGAGAAACTTGTCATCTTAGATTACAAGACTGACAGAGTGAGATCCTTTGAAACACTAAGTGCGCGCTATGCTCTTCAGCTTCAGCTTTACGGTGACGCTCTTTCAAAAGCATATGAGAAAGAGGTTGAAGGTTTATATATCTATTCATTTGCGTTGAATTCGGAGGGGAAGATTTAAGATCATGAAAAGGAAAAGTGTTTTGATCGGAGCGCTCAGCATCATCTGTGCTTTCGTTCTTTCCGGCTGTACGATAGGAGGAAAGAGGGTCGTGTTTTCCGATCCCATCAAAGTTGCGAGTGTCCTTACAGTCGGAGATATGAAGTGTCCGAAGGAGGAAGCGCTTGTCTATCTTCTTAACTACAGAAGTCTCTATGACAATATCATGGGTGCAAGCATATGGGACGGAAGCTTTGACTTGAACAGGCTTTCAAACAGCGTAAAGGTTTCGGTGATGGATATCTTAGCTGAGACCTACGTTCTTGCAATGGACGCGAAGGACAAAGGAACAGACGGTCTTTCAGAGACAGAGGAAAAAGGAATAGAGGATAGCGCGAAAGATTATTATTCTCTCATGTCTGAAAAGGAAAAGGAGTATTGCTCCGTTACCGAGGCAAAGCTTATCGATGCATACAAAAAATTCTACATCGCTCAGAGGAACTGTAATGCCATGATGGAGGCTGTGGATCAGGAGGTAAGCGAGGATGAGGCCAGGGTGATCGACGCGGAGGTAATAGTCATGTCTGATCCCGAAAAGGCTTCGAAGGCAAGTACTGCGATCAATACCGGGAAATCCTTTGAGGATGTTATGAATACATATTCCGAGGGGCAAAAGGGACAGATATCATTTGGAAGAAATACCTATCCGAAGGAAGCAGAGGATGTGATCTTCAGGCTTGAGAACAATGAGGTCTCGGGGCTCATCACGGCAGGTGATAAGTATTATATCGTGAAGTGCATCAACAAATACAACGCCGGACTTTCAGAGGAAAACAAAAAAAATATCCTCGAAAAAAGAAAGGTGTCTGCCATCAAAAACGTGATCGAAGAGTCAAAGGGAAAGTATGTGACCGCCGAGGATACTGAGTTCTGGAGCGGCGTTGAGATAATCTCCGATGAAGCAAAGACAGAAAAAAAGCGAGATTCATTTTTCAGCGTGCTCCAAAAACATCTTGTAATCTGAATACTTTTTATTTGACTAAATAAAAAAATGAGTTATACTTGTGAAGTCTTAATTAATCAGTATAGATATTTTTTTATCACATTGATCTTTTAGGAGGAAAAAGACATGGAGACAAAGAAAACTGCTGCAAAGCCTGAGGCAGATATGAAGAAGCTCGCTACAGAACTTGCAAAGGATGCAAAGGCTGTTGAGACAAAGGCTGCCGCTGCTGTAAAGAAGCCCGCAGCTACTGCAAAGAAGAAGGCTTCAACTGCAAAGAAAGCTACTTCAAAGGCTGCTGCTTCTGCAAAGAAGACTGTAGCGAAGGCCGGCGAAGCTGTAAAGAAGACAGTTGCAAAGGTTGCAGCAAAGGCTTCTGACACAAAGGTAAAGGTTGAGATCCAGGATGATTTCGGAAACTCAAAGAACATTGATGACATCAAGGCTGATATCCTTGCCAGCACAAAGAAGAAGTCAGTTAAGAAGATCGATGTTTATGTAAAGCCTTCACAGAATGCTGTTTATTATGTAGCTGACGGTGACGCAGGAAGCATCAAGCTTTTCGGCTGATAGAAAGATTTAAAAAATAATTTTTATACCGTCCGTAAAGGCAGAGCTTTTACGGACGGTATTGTTTTTGACAATAGTATTTTTGGAAAAGAGGTTTTTTGACATGGCTTCAAAACACGGCAGCTTGTCCATTACCAGCGAGAACATTTTCCCTGTAATTAAAAAATGGCTTTATTCTGATCACGATATCTTTTACCGTGAGCTCATCTCAAACGGATGTGATGCCATCACAAAACTGAAGAAACTTGATATGATGGGGGATACAGCACTTCCCGATGATTTCAAGCCTCGCATAGATATTCTGCTTGATGACAAAAAAAAGACCATTACTGTTCGGGATAACGGACTTGGAATGACAGAAGATGAGGTGGATCAGTATATAAATCAGATCGCCTTTTCAGGCGCCACCGACTTTCTTGAAAAGTACAAGGACAAGGCATCCGAGGATCAGATCATAGGTCACTTCGGACTTGGTTTCTATTCTGCCTTCATGGTATCTGACAGGGTCACTATAGATACCCGTTCCTATAAGGAGGGCGAGAAGGCCGTGCATTGGGACTGCAGCGGCGGTACCGAATTTGATCTTTCTGAAGGAGAGAGAGAGGGTGTAGGAACAGACATCACTCTTTATGTAAATGAAGACTGCCTCGAATTCGTTAACGAGTACAGGGCTCGTGAGGTCATCACAAAGTACTGCTCTTTTATGCCTTATGAGATATTCATAAAGAACGTGAATGCGGAAGAGAAAACCGAGACCATTGATGAGGATGAAAAGCTTGAGACAGATGTCGTCCTTGAAACTATAGATGTTCCTGCAAAGACCGAGGAGAAGACAAATGAGGACGGCACAAAGGAAACTGTAGAGGTAAGCCCCGCGAAAAAACAGCTGAAGATCAAAAAGCGGGAGAAGAGCGTAAATGATACAGATCCCCTTTGGAACAAGACTGCCTCGGATTGCACGGATGATGAATACAAGGAATTCTACAGAAAGGGCTTCAATAATTACAAGGAGCCTTTGTTCTGGATACATCTTAATATGGATTATCCCTTCAGGTTGAAGGGAATCCTCTACTTCCCCAGGATCAATTCAGAGTACGAATCAATAGAAGGCACGATCAAGCTCTACAACAATCAGGTCTTCATCGCTGACAATATTAAAGAGGTGATACCGGAGTTCTTGATGCTTCTGAAGGGAGTAATAGACTGTCCCGATCTGCCGCTTAATGTTTCAAGGAGTGCTCTTCAGAATGACGGCTTTGCGCAAAAGATATCCGAGCATATCACAAAGAAGGTGGCTGACAAGCTGTCGGGGCTTTGCAAGACAGACCGTGAGAACTATGAGAAGTATTGGGATGATATCTCGCCCTTCATCAAGTTCGGCTGCCTGAAGGACGAGAAATTCTGCGACAGGATGAATGACTATATCCTGTTCAAGGATATAAATGAAAAGTACCTCACGCTTCCGGATCTTCTGAAAAAAGAAGAAGAGAAGAAGGACGAAGAGACTCCCGAGATACTTGACAAGGACGGTAATCCCATAAAGACGGATGAAGACAAAAAAGAAGATTCAGATGATGACAAGGATGGTGACAAGAGAAAGCCCGTATATTATGTGACTGACCTTAAAGCCCAGGCTCAGTATGTGAACCTCTTCAAGGAACAGAATATGGATGCGGTGATACTCGACAAGGTGATAGACACCTCTTTCATCACACAGCTTGAACAGAGAAACGAAGGCTACAGATTTTTGAGGATAGACTCCGAGGTTGAGGACTCTCTTATCGATGAGGTGTCGGAGGAGGAACTTGAAAAGGAGAAGGAGAAACTTTCAGAACTTTTCAAGAAAGCGCTCTCAAAGGATAATCTTGAGATAAAGGTCTCAAAGATGAAGAATAAGGACATCTCTTCTATGATCACAGTAAATGAGGAGACCAGAAGGATGTCCGACATGATGAAGATGTATAGTTCAAAGGGCTTTGACCCGAATATGTTCGGCGGGAATGAAACGCTGGTCCTTAACGCAAATCACAAGCTTGTGAAATATGTGCTTCATCACACGGAGGATGAAAATATAGAAACCTTCTGCAAGGAACTTTATGACCTTGCAAAGATCATGAACGGATCGCTCTCACCGGATGAGATGACAGGCTTCCTTCAGAGAACAAATGAGATCATGCTGCTGCTTACAAACAAGGCAGATACCTAAAAAATGGACCCCCGGGACAGTCCCGGGGGTCCATTTTGTATGACGGGCATGCCGTCAGTCTGTGGTGAAAGTCCACAAGGGGCGTAGTTGCCGACGAACCCCAAAGCGACTCCCA
>OMRF01000167.1 GCA_900313435.1 uncultured Lachnospiraceae bacterium
AAAAAAAATAAACGCCTAAAACGCGCTTGAAGATAATAGCACGGTCAGAACGTTTATGTCAATAGCTTATTTTCGTTCATCGTCCTTCGGAAAGAATCTTCTCGAAATCCTCCTGCGGGAGCGGCTTGTAAAAGTAATAGCCCTGTATCATATCGCAGCCTGAATAATACAGAAAAGAATGTTGTTCCTCGGTCTCGACTCCCTCCGCTACGACTCTCGCGCCGATACCGTGGGAGAGGTCTATGGTTGACCTTATGATGGACTCTGCCTTCTGGCTTTTTCCTATCTTTCTGATGAAGCCCATGTCAAGCTTCACGATATCGAAGTCAAAGCTTTCGAGAGTGGAAAGGGATGACATGCCGCTGCCGTAATCGTCGAGAAGTATGGGGATCTGAAGCTTCCTCATATACTTCAGGAAATCCACCGCCCCACTTTCAAGCGTGGCATAGGCAGACTCCGTCACCTCGAGCTTGATGATGGATGCGATATCTTTATTATTCTCAGCTATCTCTAAAAGATGCTCAAGAAGAAGATAATCATAAAAATCGATCCTCGAAAGGTTCACGGATATAGGTACCGTCCTCTTGCCGCCCCTCATCCTGTTATTCTGAAAACCCGTGACCTTTTCTATCATGTAATCATCGATCTGGGATATCTTTCCCGCGTTTTCGAAGGTGGGGATGAATTCGCCGGGCGAGACCATACCAAGGTCATGATGCTCCCAGCGCACGAGAGCCTCCGCGCTTATGATCCTTCTCGAGCGGGCATCAACGATGGGCTGGTAATATGCTACGAACTCACCGTTTTTGAGGGAATCCTTCAGATCCGAGATCAAAAGCCCCTGCCTTAAATAATTGACCCTGATCTCTTCATCATAACGATTCCACGAATGTACATTCTCCTCCCTCATCAGCTTTTCCGCGAGCTTCGCGCAATCAGCCATATGTATGGGTGACTGGATCCTGTCGTCTTCGTTGAGCTTGTAGATACCGAGCCTTATAGTGAAGGAGAATTTCTTGTAGCGCTCTTCGTAGCTGTCTGTACAGAGTTCCTTGAGATTTTCATCTGAAAGAAAGCTGTCCCTGACAAGCATTATGAAATGGTCACTTTCGAAACGGCTCATGACTACAGGCTCAAGATACTTATTCAGCCTGTCACGCAGCTGGAATATGACCATGTCCCCGCTGTGCTCGCCCAATACCTCATTTACGGTCTTGAAGTTCCTGATATTCGCGTAAACTATCGAATACCCATCGGATATGACAAGCTCCGGGAGCAGCTCCTTCATCCTCTCGATGAAGCCCTCCCTCGAATAGACATCCGTCCTCCAGTCCCGTTTCGTCATTGCCGAGGATTCATATATGATACAGAAGGTCCTCTTTCCATTAAGGAAATTTCTCCTTATCCTGATATTTTCAGTATGCCTCCCATCGGGCAGATCAATGTGGAAGGCCCGGGCGAACTCTCCGTCGTGCTCTATCTCTTTTGTGATAATGTCCCTCTTGGTCTCTGTCTTGATCAGATCATTCTCTTCAGGGATCGCAAGTCTGTCCGCGATCATATCAAACAGAAGAGTATAATCTGATATATCCTCTTTGATCCCGATAGCCCTGAACCTGTCGCTTATGTATTTGAAGCTTATCCTTCCCTCTTCCCTGTTTGTCACCTCAAATACGAGTTCATACCCATCCTTCATGACAGCCGAGAAGATGTCATTGTCTATGCAGGTACTGATATGCCGGACAGTTCCGTTCTCGATGATATCGCCCTCACCGAAAAACCTGGAAGCGCCTCCCTTTATGATGAAGTAGCTCCCATCCTGTATGAGATAAAGCTTCCTCCCGACACTGTCCTTCATCAATATGTCATCATAGACCGATAGCCCGTCCAGCATCTTCACCTTAAGATAACCGCTGTGGGGGACTACGTTTATGTCAGTGATACAAAGCCCGTCGCCGTCTCTTGAAAAGTCAGGATCCACCGCCTCCCCGGGAAGATCCGGGATGAAATAGGTTTTTTCAGCAGCATTGATGGAGCCTGAGGAAACAGTAATGAGTACGCCGTCAAAATTCTTCAGAAGCTTCTCCAGACCGATCTCTTTAAAAAAGCGATTCTGTGTTGGCGCGTGACCTCCGGAAAGGAAGATCACGTCAGCGTCCCTTACGAGTCCACATGCAAGATCCATGGTACTCCTGTCAAGAATGATCGACTCCCCTATGGAAAAGCCGGAAAGCAGCAGCGCGTTTACGAGCCTTGCCTTGACCTTTTTTGTGTTTTCGTAATCATCGGGATCGGAGGCGACAAAAAGAAATCTGCTGTTTGGTTTCCAGACAGACAAAAGATTTGAAACAAAGCCGTTTTCGTCAATGATCGGCGATATATCAATGTCGGTATCGTCCCCGTATTCGACGAAGCCGCTCGTAAGGAAGGTTACCATATATCAACACCCCCTTCGCCCTGCATCAATAGGCGCGGCAGTCTTGTGATCAACTTTAGATATTTTAACACATTTTAGAGAATATTAACAGCTATACCATTTCCTCTTGAGTATAATCCGTATCGAGAGCTATCTCCAGAGAGTGATCGGGATAAGCCTTCTGAACTTCTTCAATGACACTTTCATATACCTCGGAGCGTTTTTTCGCATCAAAGCTTATGACCACATCAAAGCGGATGGTTTTTTCCTCTCTGTTCAGATAGAAGCCGTGCATCTGAAGGACATAAGGGATGTTCATCACGATGCTCCTGATATTCTCCCGCACCTCTATAGCGTCTTTATCCCTTGTATTTATGGAATAGATTCCGATAGCTGTCAGTATGACATTATATTTGTAATATATCTCAACTATGAGCTTCCTGTTTAGAAGGTCGATATCAGAGGCCGTAAAGGTATCCGGGACCTCTATGTGCACAGAGCCGTTATGGGTGTCCGGGCCGTAATCGTGGATTATCATATCGTATACGCCCGAGATCTCTTCATGGGAAAGCAATGTCTCCCTGATCTCCTTCGCAAGAGCAACGTCTGCAGGTTCTCCCAGTATCTTTGAAAGAGTCTCCCTCAACATTTCTAGTCCGGATCTGATGATGAAGATCGAGATCAGGGCTCCGAGCCAGGCCTCGAGTGAGAGACCAAAGATCAGAAAGATCGCGGCGGAAACAAGGGTTGATGCCGAGATGACGGAGTCAAGTAAAGCATCCTTTCCGGAATTGATGAGGGAATCAGACTTGATCTTTTCGCCGACCGACTTCACGTACCTACCCAGAATGATCTTCACGACGACAGCAGCGGAAACGATTATCAGGGAGGCGACGGAATAATCGGGGATATCGGGATCTATTATCTTTTTCACGGATTCGATCAGCGCGGTCACGCCTGCGTAGAGGACTATGATCGAGATGACCATCGCGCTTAGGTATTCTATCCTGCCGTGTCCGAAGGGATGCTTCTTGTCAGCGGGTTTTCCCGCAAGCTTTGCCCCCACGATGGTAATGACGGAACTCGCCGCGTCGGAAAGGTTGTTTACGGCGTCCATCACGATGGCGATGGACTTTACGGAAAGTCCAACGATTATCTTGAACACAACAAGGAGGACATTTGCCACGATGCCGATCACGCTTGTCTTTACTATCATTGCGCTCCGCTCTTTGGCACTTTTAGCAGCATCCTGCTTCATTACGTCATCTCTTTCCAT
>OMRF01000304.1 GCA_900313435.1 uncultured Lachnospiraceae bacterium
CAGGCCTTGATATTCTTTGCCTTATTCCTGTAGAAGCCGGTAGAGCGGATATCATTTTCAAGCTCCGCAAGTTCACAATCGGCAAAATCCTGAAGGGAAGTGTATTTTTTGTAAAGGGTTTTTGCCACCTTGTTTACGCGCTCATCAGTACACTGAGCAGACATTATCGTTGAAAAGAGAAGCTGCCAGGGCTCTTCGTACTCAAGATAGGTGCGCATCTTTGTACCATACATGGAATCAAGCAGAGCGCAGATCTCCTTTGTTCTTTTGGAAACCGCCATTATACGCGTTCCTTTGCCCACCTCATAACGAGGAGACACATCCTTCCGTTGTGGTACGGGCATTTCCAGCCGTTCACGATGTCGCCGCCCTCTACCGGGCTCCCGTCCTTATTTGTATCGGCAAACCATTCGCCGCTCCGGTGATCGATCTGGTGCTCCTTGATATAGCCCCATTGCTTTTCGGCCGCGGTCAGGAACTTTTCTTCACTCTGATCCCTTAAGAAGGCATTCAAAAAGCCGTTAATTGTCTCCGCCTGAACCCACCAGACCCTGATCTCGCGGACCACGCCGTTCTCAGCCTCAGAGGGGAGGGAGATCCCGTCAAAGGCCTCACTGTAGATTGCCTCTGCCATTTCATAGGTCACCCGCCTTATGTAGGGTATCCACTCACTGTCACCGAGAATGTCCGCGCTCATGTCCATAAGCCACGAGGTCTCGATATCGTGCCCGTAGGAATAAAGGTCTATCAGGGAATTATACTCATGATCAAAGAAAACAAGCTGCCTGTCACGTTCCTCATCATACATATGCGACTTAAAGATACTGTATATCTCCCTCAGCCTGTCTCCCGCTTCACTGTCCTTCGACGAGCGGTATAAGCCGCTGTAACCCTCCATCACGTGAAGCAGCGTATTCATGGTGCGGGTGGCCATCACGCCGTTTTCGGAGAGCTTCTCATTTGAGGCGGGCTTAAAGTCCCTCGTGAAAGCTTCAAGATAGCCGCCCTCGTCCCTCATCTTTCCTTCTATTATCGAAAGAAGCTCCTTTGCTATCGAAAGTGCCTCTTTGTCACCGAAAGCCCTGTAATATTCTGACATTGCATAGATTGCAAAGGCCTGGTTGTAGGTGTGCTTCGTCGTGTCGGCGGGGAGCCCGTCGTAGGTCACGGACCAGAAAACGCCGCCAAACTCTTTGTCTAAGCACTTTTCCTTTATGAAGAGGTAAGCCGACTCCGCGGCTTTTTTGATATCTTCTTTGCCGTAGCCATATTGCGACATATCCTCCTCAGTGATAAGCCCGTCCTTCACGGCAACATAGAAGGATGAAAAGAACCAGGCGATCCGGCTCATAAGGATCACTCCCTTATCAGCATGAGGCTCCCTTTCAAGATCGTATTTGACGACACCGATGAAGCCGCCGTTTTCATCATCTTTCAGAGAGAGCCAGAACGGGGTGATATTCTTAAGGAGCTCCTCTTTTACATCTTTCGCAAGGTCTTCTATCCTTTTCATGGCTTTTGTCCTTTCCGGCACGTATGCTATAATAGACTGGTTTTACAACACACACTCTAACACAAAACCTCAAAAAGGAGTAGAAAAACCTTGGCTGAAAAACTCACGAGATCAGATGTTGAAAAGATCCAGGCAGAGATCGACGACAGGAAATACGTGCAGCGCCCGAAGCTGATAGAAGAGGTAAAGGAGACCCGCGCCCAGGGCGACCTCTCCGAGAATTTCGAGTATCATGAGGCAAAGCGGGCAAAGAACAGGAACGAATCCCGGATCAGATATCTTGAAAATATGCTGAAGAACGCCATCATACTTGAAGATGCTCACGAAACGGGAACTGTGGGGATGAATGATTCTGTAACATTGTATTTTCCCGACGACGGGCTGACAGAGACCTACAAGCTGGTAACAAGCATACGTTCAGACATATCCCAGAACAAGATATCCGTAGAAAGCCCGGTGGCCGTCGCCATCCTGGGAAAGAAGCAGGGCGATACCGTGCATGTCACAGTCTCCCCCGAGGTCTCTTATGACGTGTTGATCAAGGAGATCGCTCACGGCGACGCAGCTGATGATGAGATTCAGCCTTATTAAGAACCGCCTACAAGAGGGTTATTATTATAGAACCAGCTCAATATCACACTGCCATCTATGGTTTCCGCAAGCGAGCGTCCGAAGGCCGTGGTTCCGATACAGCTGATCAGGTACATGAGTATCCACACAAGCAGAAAGCCTTCGAGCAGCCCGAACAGAACCCCGAGAATATGCTGCCTGATGGCAAAACCCTTGTCCATCATTATTACCTTAAAGATGATGCGGACTATAAAGCAGGCTATTGCCGCTATCAGAAAGGTAAGTATCTTTGAAAGCCCTGAAAGGGCGTAATCCCTTATCTTTGACGCAACCGACTCAGCCACGAACGAAACTACAGTTCCTTTCGCCTCACTCACGGCAGAGTTGATATTATAATCTTCAATGGCCTCCTGCGCCGTTCCCCTGATGGAGCGGTTCATGGCCGGTGGCAGCGTACTGTCATAGGAGGCACTTCCGGATGAGTCCGAGATATCCTCTGTTGCGGGATTCTTGTTTTTGTCCACATCGGAGACGAGCCGTGAGATGATATCCGCTATGAAGGACATCGAAGCCGTATCCTTTCTTTCATCCTTCGCCACCATCGAGTCAAGAGTCCCGGAGCCTGTGTGGGTGAGTTTCTGCTCTATGTAGCCCTTCGCGCTCTCGTATATCTTTTTTCCGACCTCTGTCCTGTTTTCAAGATAATTCTGCATCACGGGACTTAAGAATATCACGGACAGGATTATCACAGCCCAGGAGATCAATCCGAAGACAATGCCGAAAAGGCCCTTCCTGAATCCATTGAAGGCACAGAGGAATATTATCGCAAGTACAAGGATTAATAAGATCATGATTCTACTTCAGATGCACCTTCTCTAGATGCTGATCCCTTATCAGGACATAGTTCGTGCCGCCGTCCCATGGCATCATCCCGGCTATCCCCGAAGGGAAATCATATGAGAATTTCCTGATCCCGAGAACCGTGTAAAGCTCAAGCCTTTCTCCGTCAGAGACCACTATCTCATTGTTTGAGAGAAAGTCTGCGTCTGAATAGTCGAAATCTATGGGGACCTGAAAGCGCTTCTTACCTGATGAGCTGTAATCCGTGAGTGTACAGCTGTCATCGCCTGTGATCAGGGCAAAGTATTTCGGAGAGGTGAGGACGGACCTTATCTTTTCCTTC
>OMRF01000210.1 GCA_900313435.1 uncultured Lachnospiraceae bacterium
TCTTGATATCTTTAATTTCCTTCTCCGCTGTCTTGCAGGCATTCTTTACGGTCTTTTCAAGATCCGCAATCTGTTTATCGATCTGCTCGCTCTTAAGATCCTTCGCACGTTTCTTCAGATCCTTTAAGCTGTCTTCCAAGTCTTCTTTCCACGTATCATACATGTGAAGCATCTTCAGCTTCTCAATCCGCGGTTCCTTCTTTTCCTTATCCTTCAACGGATCCGCATCCTTTTCCGCATCCGACCAGTTAAGCAGATCGACGCAGCGGGTGTCTAAACCGTACAATCTCATCTCATTCAACTGTTCCTCGGTAAAGCCTTTTTCCACAGGCTCTACCTTGCCGCTCTTTAAGGTTTCCTTAAGCTTTGCACAAAAGCCGTTGATATTTTCAAGGGCCGGATAGAACTCCTCATCCCTTGCATTTTCAAATGCCTGAAGCTGTTCGGCAAGTGCGGCCTTCTTTTGCAGGCGCTCCTGCTTCCACGTCTCAAACTCGGCCTTCTTTGCGGTCTTAAGCTTGGTGATTTCCTTCATAATATCGGCAAGTGTCGGCAACCCGGCCGTAGCAAAGGGTCTGAAACGCTGATCCCCCGGTTCCTTTTTATCCTTCATCAGCTTCGACCGCTCATACTTCATAAACATCAGGGCACGATAGTTTTCATCCTGCATAAGGAAGGCTTTTTCAATATCCTCCTCCTTCTCGCTTTCGTAGAGTGCCTGCTGTTCCTTATCGATCTCACGGATCTCGCTCTTGATAAACTGCAGTCTCTCCTCCAGGGAGGAGAACTCCTTCTTGTTTAAGATACCGCCGCCCATCAGTTTCAGCGTATTGATATCCAAGTTACGGAGTTTTTCCAGAAGTTCGTTGGGGAGCGCTCTTAACTCTTCTCTGTCATACGGCATGGCCACACCCCTGCCCTGCTTGATATCCTCCACGGTCAGGGTTCCGCCGCACATATCATTGTCGATCATGTGCACGGAATCAAGCACCTTGGTATCGCCCTCCTGATGGGTGATATAGTGGAAGTTCTCCTCGTGTCTGTCCACCTGTCCCAGCAAGATATCAAAGATGCGCATGGTGTTGATGTCCTTGATGGCGCGGACGGAGTATCTCTGCTTTTCGGGCTGTAGGTACACTTTATCGCCCTGCTTCGTGACCTTCTTGCCGATTTTCTTGATCATCTCGCCCTTTGCCTCTTCCATCAGGTTGCCGGCGATCTGTTTTCCGTCCTTTTGTGCTACGGCGGTCTCGGAATATGCCACCAGATGACCGATCCCGAGAACGCCCGCAGCTCTGGAGGTGAACACATTTCTGTCGGAGATGTTCCGCCCCGCAGGGATCTTTGCGGTGTCCGTGCTGACCTCAAACTGGTTCAGCTTGAAGACAAAATCCGTCATGACCTTTGCAGTAAAATCTCGCATGGCTTTAAGGCAAGCCGGCGAAAGGCCTTTTTTGTTTCTCAAGAAATCAAAAACCTGAAAGATCTGGGGACCGGGGACCGTGATTTCCTCCCCTTCGATCACCAGCTTCTGCGGCTGTGTGATCTCCTTATATATTTTCTCAAACTTCGGCTCCCTTACCTTGGTTCCATAGCAGGCCTTCTTAAAGAATTTTGCAGTATTCTCCCGGAAGCTTCCGCCGTCCTGGTAATTCACCATGGGCTTTGTGATGACATTATATAAATATGGCTCACTTCCTTCAAAGGTATCGTTGTAATCCTTTTCTATGGCTCGCTGGAGGTTCAACGCGAGATACTTGATCTCCTGCTTTTCCTCAGGCTTCAGCTTGTCGTCCTTCATGAACTTTTGAAGCTCGGTGGTTAAGACCTGTTTGAAGGTGGAAACGCGGTCTTTCTGCAGATTCTCCTCCGGCTTAAAATACCGGTTTTTCCCTTCTTTTCCCAGGATCTTATATACATCCGAGGTTCCGCCGCCTAAGTTTTTCAAGCCGCCCACATTGTAAACGGTCTTTGTTCCCTGCTTTATGATATCGTTCCAGGTCGTGTTTTTCTTATAGGTTTTGTGACCGGCCAAAAACTCGGACACCATGTTGGAGAAGAAAACCCGTTCTTTGGTGATCTTTTTGAAGAAATCATCTACGACCGGATTGATTCCCGTTGTCAGTTTCTTCTTAACGGCATACTTATCGATCTCGTTCTTCAGACTCGTATAAAACTGTATGAACAAAAGACCTGTATTCGTCACTTCGTTTCGGAAGGCTTCCTCTGCATTTTTATGCCGCAGCAGGGCAACCTGATCATCCGGCGCACCGGTATAAACCGGGGGTTGCGGCAACACAAAGGTCTTAAAGTTCTTCAGCACCGCGTATGCCTTTTTAACCTCCGTCGCATCCGCCGGGATCGCGGCCTCAACAGCATCGATCTCCTCAACCTTATTGATCTTCTCACGCAGGCTCTGCTTCGGATCCATTTGATAATACTTGTCGGCCCACTCCGTGACCTGCGTCCTCAGCTTTTGATATTTACTCCCGCCATCCATGGCTTCAAAGCGTGTGCGGAGCGCAGTGGCCGTCGAGGCGTTCTTCCTGATCTTCTCCTTTTCCTCATTTGCCTCCAGCAGTCCTGCGCCGAAGCTGCTTGAATAAGATTCCATCCGGTTGTGCTTCAGGTTGCGGTCGAGTCCCGTAGCGGAAAACAGGGCGATCCCGAAGCTGTCAAGCAGCATCAGATCGCGATAGGCTGTACGATTCTCGTTTACGACATTATATTCAAGTTCCGGATCATCGGGATTCTGCTTCTTTTCCTCCTCA
>OMRF01000170.1 GCA_900313435.1 uncultured Lachnospiraceae bacterium
GAAAGGGAGCGGCTTTCACCGGTCATCAGATGCAGCATCTGCACCGGTGAGCAGGTGGCCGGTTTTCTTGACAAAAAAACAGGGGAGATCACGGAGATCTCCCTTATCCTGTCAGAAAAAGACCTTGAACGTTTCAAACAAACCTACGGTATAGAAGAGGAAATAAAGAAAGTATACTAATGAACCCCCGGGACTGTCCCGGGGGTCCAAAACTATAACTCTATCATCAGATCGCAATGCCTTCTTCGGAGGTTGCCTCATCCTCTTTTACTGCTTCTGCCTGCTCGGTAAGAAGCTCTCTCTCTTCCTCCTGTTCGGAAAGCAGGACTTTAATCCTTGAATCCATAAGCTCGTCCCGCGCCTCCTTCGTTTCCTGAAGGTGCTTTTCCCTAAGGCTGTCGAGCTCCTTCTTCCTCTCCAGGATCTTTTTTAGGCGGGCGGTGATATCCTGTTTTTTATCATCCTTTTCCTTCATGGCACGCTCGTTTTTAAGGCGCCTCTCCTGCATACGGCTTGAAAAACTCTGCCGGTCAACGCCATTGTTTCCCACTGTTTCAAAGGCTATCACTCTTTCACCGGATGCTTCGGTCTCCTGCCCTTTCTCCTTTATCGCAAGATCGACATGCTGGATAGTCCCGACAGTACCGCTTTCCCGAAGGAAGAGACCTGTGGAGCGGATCACGCCGTCCCTGACCCCGTCAGCGCCTCCCATAGTAAACTCGGTCTGCTGCTCGCCGAGATATATGGCGCCTATGTCGGCTTCCTGCAGGTTCATAAGGATATCATTGCCGTCATCATCCTTGCACCAGATCTTAAGCTTTTCAAAGATCTCGTCATTCTCATCTATCCATCCGTTTCCATCGGAATCATATTCGCGAAGATCAGCAAACCCGTCCCCCGACTTTGTTCCGAAAAGCTCGTTTCCGTCGTCTATCTTTCCGTTCTCATTTTTGTCAAGGGCGAGAAGGCCCGTGCCCTTCGAAAACATCGAGATCTCATCCTCTATGCCGTCACAGTCAATGTCAAACCTGAAGGTCTGATCCTTTATGTCAGCGATCTCGGATCCTACATTTACCACGAGGGGATCAAACAGGGCATTTTTCACGGCGGGGAAAGAAACGTTCATGTATTCCGTATAGCTCCTGCTCATGTAAAGGCTGATATCAAAATCTATCGTCCTCCCGTCCTCCGTGACGGCACGGCCTGATGCTTGAAATGCAGTTTCCTCGAACTCCTGGTAGGTGACGAAATTCTGCGAGAACCCTCCCGTTCCGAAGGCTCCGAAGGATGAAAATCTGTAAAAGAGCTTTGCAAGGAGATCATTCTGAAACTGCATGGGCGTCATGTTTCCCGTCACCCCCGCTGCAGCGCCTGTCTTTCCTATCCCTCTGAAGGATGTAATGTCATCCATGTTGTAGGAGGACATACCGCTGTCTAAAAGTCCTGGCTCATAGGAATCTTTTCCCGAGATACAGCCGTCCTTTTTTTCGATCTTAGAAGCCATATCGGTATAGCTCTCCCCTGCGGCCTCCCCGTTTGCCCTCATCCCTGATCTTGAAAAGCTCCTCCCTGAGTACATTTTGATAGTACTTTCCGCAATCCTCATAGCTTTTCCTCTCTTTCTTTTTGGGCGCAAGAAAGCGCCTGCCTCCAACGGCAGAAACAATCCGTTGAAGTAAGGCGCCTTTCCATAGCTCGTTATTTGATTGGTATACAAAGATAATCGGAGAGCTGTCCCATTATCTTAACCCTTTTGAAAAAAATAAATAGGTTGCCTGCAGGGCATTAAAAATGCTATCATCTGCCTTATAGATAAGGAGGGCCCTATGAAGCGTAAGGAAAAGCTTTCAAAGATGAACACCAATATCGAAAAGATACAAAAAGCGATCGCGGTCGCAGGTTTTCTTGCCGCCCTTGTCGCGGGTATCATCAAGGGTCTTTCCGACAGTACCGAGTACAGATGATCTGAAAAAGGAGGGTTTGTGATGCAAAAATATGAATGCACGCTCTGCGGTTATGTTTATGATCCTGAAAAAGGGGATCCCGACGGCGGGATTGCAGCGGGAACAGCATTTGAGGATATCCCGGATGATTGGGTATGCCCTCTCTGCGGCGCCACAAAGGAAGACTTCAAGCCTGTAGACTAAGTTCAGGAATAAAAAAAGGTCTCCGTTAAGCTGGGAGCGTCATACAAATACGACCCTCCAAATTTGGAGGGTCGTTCAACTGAA